>JALYXN010000227.1 GCA_030947085.1 Pseudomonadota bacterium
CTCCTGACCTCCCCCTGCTGCGCAGGGGGAGGGACCGACCGTGAGGCTGCGCACTTTGCTCCCTCCCCTGCGCAGTAGGGGAGGGCTGGGGTGGGGTCGCTCTTCGTCCAGCCAAGATCAAAAGCCGCACCCCTCCTGACCTCCCCCTGCTGCGCAGGGGGAGGGACCGATCGTGAGGCCACGCGCGTTGCTCCCTCCCCTGCGCGGTAGGGGAGGGTTGGGGTGGGGTGGCTCTTGATCCACCTGACCCCAAGCAAGAGCACCCCCTCACCTATAAAGACTCCCTCCGGTCGCCGCCTCCCCTGCCAGCACAAGAAGGCGAAGCCCACTACTCCAGCGCCATAACTTGTTCACCCGTAACTGGCCCGGCAACGTTGCTGAAGCGGAATTAGCTAGCCGATGAAATTCGACACTAATGACCCACTGCCGCTTCAACCCAGTCGGTTGTCCGCCAGGTGATAGTGCGGGTCTTCCACCGCATTCGCCTCCACCATGCCGCCTGCCTTCAGCAGCAACTCGGCGCAATCAGGGCTGAGGTGGCGCAGGTGCAGGCGCTTGCCCAGCTTCTGGTAACGCTCAGCCAATGCGTCGACGGCCTCGATCGCCGAGTGATCCATGACTCTGGCCTTGCCGAATTCCACGATCACCCGCTCCGGATCGTCCTTCGGCGTGAACAGGTTCTGGAAGCCTTTGGCCGACGCAAAGAACAGTGAACCGTCCAGTTCGTAGATCTTTGCGCCATCGGCGTCGGTCCGGGTCGCCACGTCAATGCGACTGGCGTGCTTCCAGGCAAACACCAGCGCCGAAATCACCACGCCAAGTACCACCGCCGCCGCAAGGTCGGTAAAGATCGTCACCACGGTCACCGCCACCACCACGATGGCGTCGGCAAGCGGCACCTTGCCCAGTACCCGCATGCTGCCCCAGGCAAACGTCTTCGCCGACACGACAAACATCACGCCGATTAGCGCCGCCAATGGAATCCGCTCAATCAATGCCGAGCCGAACAGGATGAAGCTGAGCAACCCGAGCCCGGCCACGATGCCCGACAAACGATGCCTTCCTCCGGCACCGACGTTGATCATGCTTTGCCCGATCATCGCGCAGCCGCCCATGCCACCGAAAAAACCGGTCACCACATTGGCGGTACCTTGCGCCAGGCACTCGCGGTTCGGTTTGCCGCGGGTATCGGTCATTTCGTCGATCAGATTCAACGTCAGCAGCGACTCGATCAGACCCACCATGGACATGATCAGCGCATACGGAAACACGATGCGCAGGGTCTCCAGGTTCCATGGGACCGTCGGAATATGGAAGCTGGGCAGGCCACCCTTGATCGACGCCAGATCGCCGACCGTACGCGTGTCGATGCCTGCCAGGTTGGTCAGTAACGCCACCGCGACAATCGCCACCAGTGCGGACGGAATCGCCTTAGTCAGGCGCGGCAGCATATAAATGATCGCAATCGCTACGGCGACCAGCCCCAGCATTACCCACAACGCCCGCCCCACAATCCATTCGCCGTCGTGCTGAAAATGCGGCATCTGCGCCAGAAAGATCACGATCGCCAGGCCATTGACGAAGCCCAGCATCACCGGGTGCGGCACCATGCGGATGAACTTGCCCAGCCGCAGCGCACCAAACAGCAGTTGCAGCAACCCCATCAGCACCACGGCGGCAAACAGGTATTGCACGCCGTGCTGCACCACCAGCGCCACGATGACCACCGCGATCGCGCCGGTGGCGCCGGAAATCATGCCGGGGCGACCGCCCAGTACGGCGGTGATCAGGCACATCATGAAAGCGGCGTACAGACCAGTCAGCGGATTGACGTGCGCGACCACGGCAAAGGCGATCGCCTCGGGCACCAGGGCGAAAGCCACGGTGATACCGGACAAGACATTGGTCCTCGCTTGCGCGAATGAGAGCGACATGGGATTTCCCTGTTTTTTGTAGCGGCAGTCGACCTGGCAGCGATCAGGCGACGGGAAAGTCACGCGAACGCGCGGCGTCGAGCAAAGCGACACGGCACAGAAGACGCAAACCGAGCGGTCGCTTGCACCGGCTGCGGACCCTCTGTGCTAGCGCGATTGGCGCATTGCCAGCCGCCAAGCATAGCACCAACGCGCACCCACCGAGCCCGTCCGGTGGGTGCCGGTCCGGCGGGTACGGTCAGTGACCCAATACATCCAGGACCGGTTGCGCCTGCGCTTCCCGACCCAGTGCTCGGGCGATCCGGTCCACTCGCTGCGACAGTGAGGCCGCATCGACAGCGCAAACGGTGGCATGTCCGACCTTGCGTCCGGGACGCGCCTGCTTGCCGTAGTCGTGCCAATGCGCATCGACCGTACCGAGCACGGCAGCGACGTCCGGCAGGTCGCCGATCCAGTTGAACATCGCCGACATGCCACGCGCGCCCGTGTCGCCCAGCGGCAGTCCCAGCACCGCGCGAACGTGGTTCTCGAACTGGCTGACGCAAGCACCTTCAATCGTCCAGTGGCCGGAGTTGTGCACCCGCGGCGCCATCTCGTTGCCGAGCAACTGGCCGTCCCTGACGAAAAGTTCCAGCGCGAACACACCGACATAATTCAGCCGTTCGGCCAGTGTTCGGGCCAGATCGGTGGCGCGCGGCTGAAGCTCCTCGATGTCCGGCGCCGGTGCCAGGCTCATGGCCAGCACGCCGTCGGTATGCCAGTTGCGGGTCAAGGGCCAAGTACGGAATTCGCCATCGCGACCGCGCACGGCGATCACTGAAAGCTCTCGCTCGAAGGGGACAAAGGCCTCCAGGATCAGGCCATGCTCTTCGGCCTGTGCACCAAGAGCCTCCCATGCCGCATCCGCGTCCTCGATCTGTTTGAGGCGGAACTGGCCCTTGCCGTCATAACCGAACCGGCGGGTCTTGAGGATCGCCGGCACGCCAATCGACGCCAGCGCCTGGTCGAGCTCCACGCGTGTATCGACCGTCATGAAGTCCGGCGTGGGCAGCCCGCATTCGCGAAACAGGGTTTTTTCCGCCAATCGATCCTGCGCCACGGCGAGTGCCTCCGGCGCAGGAAACACCGCGACGCGTTCAGCCAGCCAGCGTGCCGTTTCGACGGGCACGTTCTCGAAATCGAAAGTGACCACATCCACACGCGCCGCAAAGGCCTCCAGTGCGTCGTAATCGGTCCAGTCAGCCACCACCAGCGGCGCCACCTGACCGGCGCAGGCATCGGCTGAACCATCAACCACCAGCGAATTGACGCCCAGTGGCGCCGCCGCCAGCGCAAGCATGCGCGCCAGCTGACCGCCGCCAAGCACGCCCAGCACAGGTTGCCGTCCCACACTCATACCCGTGGGTCCGGCTGATCGAGCACCGCTTGAGTCTGCCGCGAGCGCCATTTATCCAGCGCGGCCGCAAGCTTCGGATCATTGAGCGCCAGCACCGCGGTCGCCAGCAGGCCCGCATTGACGGCGCCGGCACGGCCGATGGCCAGCGTACCTACCGGAATGCCGGCGGGCATCTGCGCGATCGACAGCAGCGAATCCATGCCGTTCAGGGCTTTCGACTGAACCGGAACACCCAGTACCGGCAGACGGGTCTTGGCGGCCAGCATGCCGGGCAGATGAGCGGCGCCCCCCGCGCCGGCGACGATCACCTGGATACCCCGCTCTTGCGCGTGTTCGGCGTAGCGGAAAAGCAGATCTGGCGTACGATGAGCGGACACCACCTTCACTTCGTGAGCCACGCCCAGCTCGGTTAGCACCTCGACCGCATGCTGCATGGTTTCCCAGTCCGAACGCGAACCCATTACCACGCCCACGCGTGGCGGCTTGGCTGATGTTGTCATGGCCCGACCGTCCAAAAGCCGCTATTGTACGAGCTTTCCCCAGCCCGGCGCACCCGAGCCCAAGACCATGGACAAGCGTCTCCTCGATATTCTGTGCTGCCCGGTGAGCAAAACGCCGGTGCGCCCCCTCAGCAAGGCCGAACTCGATTCATTGAACGGTGCCATTGCCGTTGGCTCCCTGCTCTCCGTGGCAGGCGCAACGGTCAGTGAGCGCATCAGTGAAGGCCTGATCACGATCGACCGCAAGCTGGTCTATCGTGTGCACGACGGCATTCCGGTGATGCTGCCCGAAGAAGGCATTGGCACGACGCAGTTATCAGACTTTCCCTCCGTGTAAGGCCGGAACGATCCGGACACACGGATTGGCTTATAGTCAGATGGAACGAAACCAGGCGGCCTCAGTCACACGCAGCACACATTCCAGGGGGTTGTGGCGGTGAACGAAGCAAGTGACACAGCAAAGGTAGTCAACTTGAGCCAGCGCCTAGATCCTGCCAGCGAGCGCGGAGGCGAACTGCTGAACGCTGTGCGAAGCATGGCGAACAAGCGTTTGCAGCAATGGATCGGCAATGCCTTCGAACATGTCGATGACGCACTGTTCGATCTGGCCGAGAAAGCGGAGAACAATGCCGCCCAGATGCATTACTTCGATGGCATGCGTGAAGTGCGCAAGCGTCGACCAGCGATCGAGCGCAGCTTCCTGGGCAAGATCAGCCGTGAAGTGGGCGAACTGAGCCATCCAAAGCAGCCACATGCAGAAAATTCCGCTGCGCCGAGCTCCTCGGGGCCGGCGGAGCTGACCCTGGTTGCCGACAACGAGCTGGAAGAGTCGCTGGCCATTACCAGCATGATCAGCAAGAACGATGCGCGGCTTGCGCGCGACCTGTTCGCGCTCAACCAGAGGCTTTCCGTGATCTGCGGCGGCCACAAGATCGGCGATGCCAACAACCCCGTGGCACCCGCCATCTTGTCGAAGGCTTTTCGCCACTCGCTGGACGAACTCCCGGCCGACATGCGGGTCAAGCTGATCATCTATAAATTGTTCGATCGCTACGTGCTTTCCTCGCTCGAAGAGCTGTACCTGGAAATCAACACCGAGCTGGCCAGCGCTGGCGTGCTGCCGCAGTTGCGCCACGAAATTTCACGCGGATCCAGCTCGAAAGCAGGCAGCCGCAGCGGAGCCGCCGCGGCCCCTCCGGTCGACGCCGCGAGCGCCATGGATGAGGAAGTCGGCGACATACCCAGCGACCTGCTGCAGACCCTGCACGCCCTGCTCGGTGCGCGCCGCGGAACCGCTGGCGCTAGTGGTGGAAAGCCGCAAGCGGTGTCCAGCGGGCCGCTGCCGTCGGTAAACGAACTGCTCGGCGCGCTCAGCGTGCTGCAGAGCCAGATTGCCGGCGCCGGCACCCTGCAGTACGCACCGTCCGGCGATGCGCTGGCCCTGAGCCGTGAGGTGGCGGAGCTCAAGGGCCAATTGCTCAGCCAGATCGGTTCGCTGCGTGGCGAACGCACCAGCCACGTGGCCAATATCGACGAAGACACCATCGACCTGGTCAGCATGCTGTTCGAGTACATTCTCGAGGACCGCAACCTGCCGACGTCGATGCAGGTCATGCTGGCGCGCCTGCAGATTCCTTATCTGAAGGCTGCCATTCTCGACCGCAAGCTATTTGGCCATCGCCAGCATCCTGCGCGGCGCCTGCTTAACGGTCTAGCCGAACAGGCCAAGGGCTGGTCCGAAGAGTCCGATCGAGACCATCGCCTGTACGACAAGGTGAAATCCATCGTCGACCAGCTGCTGCACGACTTCGACGATGACATGGGCATCTTCGAGCGGCTGTTGACGGATCTGCAGCAATTCCAGGACGTCAATAAACGGCGATCCGAAGTGGCCGAGCAGCGCGTTGCCGAATCCACCCGCGGCCGTGAAAAGCTGGAGCAGGCACGCCATCGCGCCGCGCGGGAAATTGTCGACCGCATCGGCACGCAAACGCTGCCGCCGCTGCTGCACGGTGTGCTCGCACGCGCCTGGGCCAATCATCTGGTGCTTACGCTGCTGCGTCAGGGTGACGCATCGCCGGAATACCGCAACGCCCTGCACTTCGTGGATGACTTCATCGCCAGCGCCCAACCCGCATCGGATGCGGCAAGCCGCCAGCGCCTTCAACAGATGCTCCCTGGCATCGAACGCTCGTTGCGTTTGGGCCTGGCCAATGTCGCCTTTCAGGAACAGGACATCGAGCGGGTGCTGGGTCAGCTGCATGCCTATTACCGCCAGCAGCTGGGTCAGACGGCGCGCGAGTCCAGGGTCGCCACCTTCGACGAGGATGCCGCCATGCTGGCCATACCCGACAGCATCCAGCCGATCATCGACGCGGCCCCGGCAGCGCAGGAGTTCGTCGAGGAAGAGGTCGTCGAATTGCCGCCTGACGGTCCTCATTGGCAGCAGGTCCAGGCACTCCAGCCAGGCACCTGGCTGGAGTTTTCCCGGCCTGACGAACCGATGACCCGAGCCAAGCTGTCCTGGATCAGCCCCATGAGCGGGCGTTATCTGTTCGTCAACCGGCGCGGACTGAAAGTCGCCGATTACGCGCCGCAAGAACTGGCCGCGCTGTTCACCGACGAGCACGCTCGCGTGCTGGCGGCCAACGCCCTGTTCGATCGCGCCATGAGTGCCATCGTGGGCCGGCTGCGCCAGCCGGGGGACGCACCGGCATCTCCCGCGGATACCGAATGAACCAGGCTTCAGCGTTTGCACTGCCCGATGCCCAGCACATCGCCGCCGACATCGAACGCGCATTTGCCGAGGATCTGGGCAGCGGCGATGCCACCGCCGGCCTGCTGCCTGCTGAAAGCAACGCCCACGCGCGGCTCACCTGCCGCTCGGCAGCCGTGATCGCGGGGACGGCCTGGTTCGACGCCTGTTTCCGACGGCTCGATCCGGGCGTCACGATCGAATGGATGGTCGAGGATGGTGAGCGGATCGATCCGGGCGCGTTGATCTGCCGCCTTTCCGGCAACGCCCGTTCACTGGTGACCGCCGAACGTTCGGCATTGAATTTTTTGCAGTTGCTGTCGGCCACCGCCACCACCACCGCCGACTATGTCGCCGCCGTGGCCGGCACCGGCACACGCGTGCTGGATACCCGCAAGACGATCCCCGGTTTGCGCGTCGCACAGAAGTACGCGGTGCGCTGCGGCGGCGGACACAATCAGCGAATGGGTCTGTACGACGCCATTCTGATCAAGGAAAACCACATCATCGCGGCCGGCAGCATCGAGGCGGCCGTGTCTGCCGCCCGACGGTTGCATCCCGCACTGATGGTCGAGGTGGAAGTAGAGAACCTCGACGAACTCTCGCTGGCCCTAGAAGCCGGCGCTGATCGCATCATGCTCGACAACTTCGACCTGCCCTTGATGGGTGAAGCCGTCCAACGGACCGCTGGCCGCGTGCCATTGGAAGTGTCCGGTAATGTCGAGCTGGCTACGATTGCCGAGTTTGCCCGCACCGGCGTGGATTTCATCTCCGTCGGCGCGCTGACCAAGCATGTCCACGCGATCGATCTGTCGCTGCGCTTGCAGCTGGACTGATGGTGGCGTCCGACGCGCGCGGATGCTTGCTCATGGCGGGCGACGCCCACACACTGGGCGGATGAGCGATCTTTCCAACTTGTTGCTGTTGCTGGTGCTAGTGGCTGTGGTGGGGCTCTGGCTCAAGCTCAGCGTCGCGCGCGAGCGCGCCACGCACGAGGCCCGGCGGCTGTGCCAGCAACATGAGCTGCAGTTGCTGGATGAAAGCGTCGGCCTGCGACGCCTACGCCTGCGTCGCGTGAACGGCCTGCGCCGGATCGAACGCTGCTATGCCTTCGACGTGAGTATCGATGGCAAAGACCGCCAGCCTGGCCGACTGTGGATGATCGACACCACCGTGACCAGCGTGAGCCTTCCTGCGACCGGAACAACGGCCGCCGAACCCATCGCCACGACTGTGCCGCTGGCACGGATCACCGGTAACGTCGTGCCGTTGCGTCCGCGGGATGATCGGCGGTTGCATTGAGCGTGCACGGGTGGATCGCCGTGAGGGTTCTGCTTCGAGGCCTATCGAGAGTCAAAGGCATCGCGGCTGAAGCCGCTCCTACAAGTGCCTCTGCAGGCCGGTGCTGCGTGGCTAGGCTGCTTATTTCATTGCGAAAATGCGGCACGCCGCAAGGCTTCTGCTTTGAGGCCTATCGCTTGAGTTAAGCGGCGCGCGCGTATCGCGCGTCCGCTGGGACGAGCAGTTAGGCAGCAATGTCCACGTATTCAACGTGGCTGCTGGGAGGGGGTACGGGCGAGCCATCATCTCGAAGCCCTTCTACGTGGAAAGCGATGGCCTCACGGATTTGCTGCTCGGCTTCTTCGAGGCTGTCGCCAGAGGCCACGCAGCCGGGAAGGTCTGGAACATAGGCGGAGTAGTTACCTTCAGCCTTTTCAATGACGATTGCGTAGCGCATAGGGATTACCTGTTGAGACTGGCTTGCTTGAGGATACTGTTGAGTGTGCCGGGCGCCAAGTCGTCACTCAGCTTGCCAGGAACCGTGACTCGACCAGACTTGGACGGATGCTTGTACTGGCCATGGCTTCCGCGAGTCGTGGCGAGGAACCAGCCGTCGTCTTGCAGTAGCCGCAGCATTTCACCGACTTTCATACGGCCAGCATATCGTGCAGGCGGGTTGCGGCCTAACGAGAATTAAAGACATCGCGGCTGAAGCCGCTCCCACAAGGGCCCAACGAGATCGCCCGCGAGCGGGCCCCTACACCGCGAGAATATCCTCACGCAAATCGGGATGCTACCGATGTTGTAGGAGCGCACCCTGTGCGCGATTGCTTTTTTGACGACGTGACGAAGAGCTCGTGCACAGGGTGCGCTCCTACAAGCGCGTCCGCAGGCGCGTGGTGGCGGCCAGCTCCGTTTTATTTCACTACGCGCAAATGTGGCGCGCCGCGTTTCGGCTTTTCGTCCGAACTTGGGCTGGGTGGTGCGTGATCGGTTTCCGGGGCGGACGGTGGTGGCGTTTTGCCGCCTTCGTCTTCGGCGGGAAACATCATGCCCTGCCCGTTTTCCTGGGCATAGAGGGCAAGCACAGCCTGTACCGGAATCTGGATCGTCTGACTCACACCGGAAAAGCGCGCCTGGAAGCTGATCCAGTCGTTGCCCAGATCGAGGTTGGCGACCGCGCGCATCGCCAGATTCAGTACCACCTGGCCGTCCTTGATCACTTGCGCAGGCACGCGCACGCCCGCAAAGCCGGCGTCAACCAGCACGTAGGGTGTCAGGTCGTTGTCGGTGACCCAGTCGTAAATCGCCCGTAACAGGTACGGGCGGTTGGAGCTCATGGGAATTTCTTCTTTACTCATCAGATCTGCCGCATTTCCTTTTCCTGGTCGGTCATGCTTCGCGCAAAGCCCGAACTGTGAAACAGCCGCTCACCATAGTCGATGATGGGCTTTCCTTCACGCCCCAGATTCACGCCCAGCCACGGCAAGCGCCAGATCACCGGCGCCACCAGGCAATCAATCAAGCTCATTTCCGCATTGAGGAAGAACTTCGCTGCATTGAACACCGGCAGCGTTGAAAGCAGCTCCTCGCGCAAACGCTTGCGCGCCGCATCGACCGCCTTGCCACCGGCCTGGATGGTTTCGATCTCAGGCAGCCAGTCGTTCTCGATACGCACTGCCGCCACGCGCAATCGCGCGCGTGACTGGGGATCAATCGGCATCAGCGGCGGATGCGGATAGCGTTCGTCGAGATATTCGCAGACGACCGCGGTGTCGTACAAGGTCAGATCGCGATCGACCAGGGTGGGCGTATCGGCGTAGGGATTCAGGTCGATCAGGTCGTCCGGTGGACTGCTCGGGTCCACCAGCACCCGCTCGTAACTCACTCCCTTCGCCGCCAGGACCAGCCGGGTACGATGACATTGAATGTCATCGGCCGTGGTGTACAGCGTCAGGACGGCACGCACACGAGTGCTTTGGACCATGCTCGAATCTCCCCGTCGGTGAGATGATGGATGGCGGCGGCCAGGTAGGGGACCGCTGCCACCGAATAGTGCTACGTGCCTTTAGTGCACGTCTTTCCAGTATTCCTTCTTCAACATCGCAGCCAGCAAGATGAAGATGCCCAGGAATAGCAGTACCCAGATCCCGTAACGATGACGCTGCAGGGCAGCCGGCTCGGACGCGTATTGCAGAAAGCTGGTCAGGTCACGCGTCGCCTGCTGGTACTGCGCCGGGGTCATGCTGCCCGGATGCGATAGCACCAGCTTTTCTATCGACGGATCCTCACCGGCCTTGACATCCTTCATCACGGCCGTCTGCGTGCCCTGCAACTCCCATAACGGGAACGGCATGGCGGCATTCGGCAACGCCGTGTTGTTCCAGCCGACCGGACTGTGCGGATCAAGATAGAACGAGTTGAGATAGGTGTAGACCCAATCGGCGCCCCTCGCCTCCGCTTCAAGCGACAGATCCGGCGGCGCCTTGCCAAACCAGGTCGCTGCCGATGCCGCTGGCATGTGGGAGATGACCGGATCGTCGAACTTGGCCCCGGTGAAGTTGAGGTTCTGCATGACCTCTTTTTCGGTCAGCCCCAGATCCTCGGCGATGCGCGAATAACGCATGTACTTCAGCGAGTGACAACCGACGCAGTAGTTAAAAAACAACCGGGCGCCGCGCTGCAGCGACGCCTGATTGCCCACATCGGCGCCAGACCTCATCAACGCGCTTTCGCCGCCCTCGGCGTGAGCCGGGACGGTACCGAGCAGCAGGCCGAATGCCAGCGCGACGCTGGTGAGAAAATGCTTCATCGTGATCTGCCGCTTAGTCATGCGTGGTCACCCGATCCGGAACCGGCTTGGTCTTCTCCCAGCCGAAATACGTATAGGCCCATAGGAAAACGAAGAAGCCGAAGTAGATGATGGTCATGACCCGGCCGAACAGGTTTTCCCAGGTCGTCAGATCAACGTGGCCGAACCATTTCGGAATGACTTCGGCCGTGATGCCGGCACCGACCGCGCCGAGGCTGAAGAACGCCACCACGAACACGCCCAACGCCACCTTGAAACCAGTACCGCGATAGCGGATCGACTTCACCTTGCCGCGATCAATCCATGGCATCGCGAACAGCACGCCGATCGAACCGAACATCGCAATCACGCCCCATACGGCCGAGCCGAGGAAGGACGGGATCATCCGTACGATTGCGTAGAACGGGGTGAAATACCACACCGGCTTGATCTCGGCCGGAGTCACCAGATTGTTGGCGCGGATCGCGTTGTCATGCTCCAGAAACCAGCCGCCCAGGGACGGGGCGAAGAAGATGATGAACGCGGCGATCAGCAGGAAGAAGCCCACGCCGACCAGATCCTTCACCGTGTAATACGGGTGGAACGGAATGCCGTCAGCCGGCTTCAGCGCATCCCAGCGGTTGCCCTTGGGGCCTTTCTTGATTTCCACGCCGTCCGGGTTGTTCGAACCCACTTCGTGCAGCGCGGCGATATGCAGCACCACCAGCAGCAACAGCACCAGTGGCAGCGCGATCACATGCAAGGCGAAGAATCGATTCAGCGTCGCGTCACCGGGCAGGAAGTCGCCCATGATCCATTGCACCAGCGTATCGCCGATGTAGGGAATCGTGCCGAACAACGAGATGATCACCTTGGCGCCCCAGAACGACATGTTGCCCCAGGGCAGCACGTAGCCCATGAAGGCCTCGGCCATCAGCGCCAGAAAAATCAGCATGCCGAGCAGCCACACCAGCTCGCGCGGTTTCTTGTACGAGCCGTACATGATGCCGCGGAACATGTGCAGGAACACCACCACGAAGAACAGCGA
>JALYXN010000242.1 GCA_030947085.1 Pseudomonadota bacterium
TGTTCTGCGGCTTCGCGTGCAGACTTTCGTTGCTCGGGCGATCCCGTCTCGCGCTTGAAGCGGGCAATATCCACATACGGGTTTTCGAACAAGCCCATCTGATACTTCAACTTCAGAATCGGCAGGACCAGAGCGTCAATCGTCGTCTCGCTGATTTTCCCGTTCTTCACTAATGCCGCAAGATAACTGCGATACGTGTCACTGGTCATTTCAATGTTGACGCCAGCGGAGGCGGCACGCAGCGCCGCATCTGCTGGACTCGCTGCGAACCCGTGGGTTTGCAAACTTTTTACGGACTCCCAATCGCTTAACACGGCGCCCTGGAAACCCCACTCCTTGCGCAACACCTCGCGCAGCAACCACGCGTTCCCGGTCGCCGGCACGCCGTTCAGGGTCTGATACGCCGACATAAAGGTTGCCGCACCGGCCTGCACAGCGGCATGAAACGGTGGCAGATAGACGTTTCGAAGCAGCTCGTCGGATATATCCGCTTCATCGTAGTCGCGTCCGCCCTCTGCGGCGCCATAGCCCGCAAAATGCTTTACGCAGGTCAGAATATGATCCGGCGCGCCAATGTAGTCGCCCTGATATCCGCGTACCTCCGCCGCCGCCATCTTTGATCCCAGGAATGGATCTTCGCCTGCGCCTTCCATGATGCGTCCCCAGCGGGCGTCGCGCGCGATGTCGACCATGGGACCAAACGCCAGGGTGATGCCGGCGACGCGCGCCTCGCGCGCGGACATCGCCACGGTCCGCGTCACCAGCCCGGGATCCCAGGATGACGCCATCGCCAGCGGTATCGGCGCAATCGTGCGAAAACCATGGATCACGTCGTAGCCAAAGGTCAGCGGAATATGCAGACGCGATTTTGTCACCGCCAGCTTCTGCAATTCATTGATTCGCACGGGATCGGTGAAAAAAAGAAAATTCCCTGATTCGCCGCTGCTGGCCAGCCGGTCCGCTTCAGCCGCTGGCGTGTACATGGGTTGCCCGGCTGTCTGCTCCATTTGCCCGATCTTTTCGGCTAGCGTCATGCGCTGCAGCAGCGCATTGGCGTGATCGGTCGCGACAGCGTCAGACATTTTGGTTGACGACGCGCTTTGTTGAGCCAGGCAGAGGGCTGGAAGCATCGCCAACAGGACCACGCCGCCCATACTTTTCAAGATAGATCGAATGTGTCCGCTCATAAGCATGTCGCTCCAGTATTCAATAGCAATTCGAAGTGAAAGTGAGGCATTAAACATTTCGCGAAACTGCGACAAAGGCAAAACTCCAATGACGCGGCGTATCCCAAGCTATTCAAGTGTCATTCGACGGTGACTCGGATTCTCAACCTCGGCGGACGGCACGCATGCGCGACGTATCCATCGCATACCTGCCTCTCCACGCTACCCTTACGTCACGTCAATGAAAGTGTTAATGGATAGCCGACCATCCCGCGGATCAGGCGGCGGAACATGGCTGTTGTCGATGCACCCCGAGTGCAGTGAGTTGCGCCGATAGACAATCAGCCGGTTGAAGACGGCATCCGCCCTGAAAGTTTGTTCGAACAGCGCCGTGCTGCCGTTGATGTAGCCGGAGCCAGGGGCTTCGCTACCCTGGCTTTCAGACTCCAGCCGACAAAAGTAAGTCTCCCACCGCTGCTTGTCGACGTACTCGAAACCGGTATGGCGATGACGGTAGAAAGCAGTTCCGCCCCAGTTACCGTGAAACAGGTAGTGCACGGTCGCGAGCCCGTCTCCGCCGACCGAGTCGATGTGCGGCACTCGCTGCAGGAACCGCAATCGCTCCGGCGGCGTGGCCACCAGTGAGTAGTGGCACATCGAAAATTTGAAGCGGCCGGGTTGGATCCCGAAATGTTCCGGCAACAACGGATTCAGCACCGACTCCAGAAAGGTCTGGTACCGGGCAGGCGCGTCGGTACGCATGCCCGGAAAGTGCTCACCGTTACTGCCGAAGGGCCGGCGCTCAGCCTTCCGCATCAGGCGTTCGGGATCGGCGACCAGGTTGTCGATGATCAGCAAGGGCGCGCCTTCGGTACCGAGGACACGTTTCTCGATACGCAGGTTGGCATGGCGTTGAATCAGCATGGTGGGCGATTCTCAACTCATCGATGGCTTGGCATCCCAGACCTCGGGTCGCGCCTTGCAGTATCGGTCGATGAAGGCCTGTTGCGGAGGCATCTGCGCAACCGTGCGATCGATCGGCGCGCGTATGCCGTCGAGCAGACGGCGCATGTCGGTATCGGAAAGTTCGCGCGACACCGGATGATGCTGCTTCGGCACGATGCCCTGACCAAGTAACACGTGCATCCATGACGTCGTCGAAAACAGCTCGCCTTGATCCTTCCACACATGCGCGCGATCGCGCCAGGCGTCGATGCGAAGTTGCAGCGAATCTGGCACCGTCATGTCGCGGCAGTCCCTCCAAAGCGGCTCGTCGCGCTGGTTAACGTGGTAGTGCAGGATGACGAAATCGCGCACGCGTTCCGCTTCGACGCGGCAATTTTTGTTGTAGAGGTCGACCAGCGAGTCCGGGATGCCTTCGAAAGGAAACAGCTCGACCAACTGCATGACCGCGCTGATCGCCAAGTGGATACTGGTCGACTCCAGTGGTTCAACAAAGCCACTGGCAAGACCCAGCGCAACCACGTTCTTGTTCCATACCTTCAGCCGACGGCCGGTGCGGAACTTTATCTGCCAAGGGTCTCTTAAAGGTTTCGCACCGACATCGTGCAACAACTTGGCCTGCGCTTCGTCGTCCGACAAGTGCCGGCTGTCGTATACCAGTCCGTTACCGACGCGATGTTGCACCGCGGTGTACCAGCGCCAGCCAGCCTTGTGTGCGATCGCGCGCGTATACGGTGCCGGCGACGGATCGACTGTTTCAGTCGGCACCGCGATCGCGCGGTCGCAGGGTAGCCAATGGTTCCAGTCCTCGTAGCCGGTTTTCAGCGTCTGTTCGATCAACAGGCCGCGGAAACCTGTGCAGTCGATAAAGAGATCGCCTTCGATGACCTGTCCGTCTTCCAGTACCAGCGCTTCCACGTAGCCTGTATCGGGGTTCTGCCGGACTTCGTTGATCATGCCGTCGATCTGCTTGATCCCGTAGCGCACGAATTTTTCGCGCAGGAACTTGACGTATAGCGCGGCGTCCATGTGGTAGGCGTAGCTGATTTCGGGATCGTCGGTCAACGCGAACTTGTCGCTGAGTGAAGCCCTCGTTTCCAGGCTGAAGTCGCCCAGTTCCGACTTCATGCCACGGCGCAAGCTGTCCAGCCAGTATTGCTGGAACCCGGATACCAGCGTGCCCCTGCCAGTAGTGCCGAACGGATGAATATATCGGTGGCCGGGCCGGACAAAATTCTCGAACGAGATCGACAGCTTGAAGGTCCCGGCAACGGCACGAAGGAATTCCTGTTCGTCGATGTTCATGAATTGATGGAAGTTTCGTATCGGCGGCACGGTCGCCTCGCCGACGCCCACTGTGCTGATCTTCGAGGACTCGACCAGCGTGACTTCGACCTGGTCCTTCAGCTGATACGCCAGCGCGCTCGCCGCCACCCACCCCGCGGTACCGCCGCCGGCAATAACCACCTTGCGTATCCTGTTAGTACCCACGTGTACCTCTTCCCCTTGTGGTTGCGTTTCGTCTTTCCCCGTACGGCAGGGTTCCGTGTTACCTGAAACTTTGTCCTGCTT
>JALYXN010000247.1 GCA_030947085.1 Pseudomonadota bacterium
GTTTTTGCCGACTACATGCAGGCCTACGGTCTGGGCGGCATGAAGGCGTTCGCGATCGGGCCCGAGGCCCTGATGAACCTGACCCGGCTCTACTGGTACACGGTGGAGTTCGGTCTGATGAACACCGGCGAGGGCATGCGCATTTACGGCGCCGGTATCGTCAGCTCGAAGGCCGAGTCGATCTACTCACTGGATTCACCGGCGCCGAACCGCATCGGCTTCGACATCGAGCGCGTGATGAGCGCGCGCTACCGCATCGATACCTACCAGCAGTCGTACTTCGTGATCGAGAATTTTGAGCAGCTGTTCGACGCCACGCGGCCCGACTTCACCCCGCTTTACGCGAAGCTGCACGAACTGCCTGCCCACGCCGCCGGTGACGTGCTCGACGACGACCGCGTGTTCACCCGGGGTACGCGTGAGGGCTGGGCCACGGACGCGGATACCTGATCGCAGCCGGGGTTCTCTGGCAGGTGCACGGTCGTCGGCGAACTTCGCGACCGATCGGCATCCTCTACCCGGTACCAGGCGGTCTGAGCGTCCAACCGGCTTTCCACTGGCACCGGAGGCCCGTCATCGCGACGCGCCGGACCGTGTCACTTCGCTGACTTCCAGTACCTGCGCGATGCGCTCGCCGTCCCAGCGGTAGACCAGATGATGCGCCTGCACGCAGGGAGCGACCACGTCCGGAAAGAACGCGGCAATGCACTCGCCGCCCGCGTGTCTGGCGCTGTCGAACACGACACCATTCGAATCGACGTTGCGCAATTCACGCGCTAGCGCCGTGCTAGCCACATAGCTGTCCGGATCCTGCGCCGCCGGCCAGCCACCGCGCAGATCATGCAGCTTGCCATCGACGCTGGTTCGATAACAGCGCATCTGCAGCTCGCAAGGAGGCTCGCGGGTTGCGGCAAGAAACTGCTCGCGGTGGAACACGGTTTCCTCCACCGCCGTGGCCACACTGTGCGCGGCGTAGAACACGCCCCACGAACCATCGGAGAACCGGCTGCCTTCGGGATTGAGATGGGTGAATGCGGCCATCACCGGGGTAGCGCCGGGACCGCTGATGCGGCGCGCCCTGGGCACCAACTGCAGCGCGCCGAGGTCTTCGCGCAGGCGCGGATTGGTCAGCGCCTCGATCGCGAAAAGTGTATCCAGGTCGGCCGGATTCGCAATCCGGTCATACACGCCAATGGGCGGAAAGCGACTGGGCACGATGCGGTAGGCATGGCTCCAGCGCACGCGCTTCAGCGGTGGAAGATGAGTTGGCATCAAGTTTCCGGAGGGCGGCGGTTAGGCCGGCGGTAGCGGCTTCTGCTGAGTTGGAAGCAAGCATTGCAGGCGCCGATCTCGCCCGCCGCGACGGCAGGATTCACCCGCGCTGCGCGTCCAGATATTGCCGCACCACGTACAGATCACCGACATTCCCCGACAACATGCGCTCCAGCGCCGAATGGCCACCGAACAACGGTGACTGACTGGGCCGGTGCAGCCACGCATCGGCCTGGGCCGGATCGGGAAACAGGATCTGCAATGACTTCCAGATGCCCAGCAGGTAACTGACCCGTTCGATGGTGTCGCGTCCAGGCGCGCCATCCTGCTGACGCTTCCACTTGTAGAAAGTCGACTCCGGCGGATCGCCAAGCAGCTTGCGCTGCTCGGCGATGCGAAGATTCCACTGCTCGGCCAGGCGGAAGAAAGCGCGCAATGCCGGGCCACCGAGATCGTCGACAGCGGCGGGTTCAGGACGTGAACTGGCGAGCATAAAAACTTCCTTGGTGAAGTTGTTCACCAGTTTACTCCACGGAAGAAGTTTTATTCAAATATCGACCGTTTCGATCAGGTACCTGACGCGGGCGGATCGTCCTTCGGGGTGCAGTCGCCGGCAAAATCGGGCTCCGGGCCTCCGTCGGCAATGAAGCGATCGATGCGTTTGGCCAGTACCGGCAGTGGCACCGAGCCGGTCGACAATACCGTGTCGTGAAAGTGGCGGATGTCGAATTTCGCGCCCAGCGCCTGCTCCGCCTTGGCACGCAGCTCGCGGAGCTTCAGATAACCCAGCTCGTACGACAGCGCCTGCCCGGGCCAGCTGATGTAGCGATCGACCTCGTTGGCAATCTCACGGTTGGATAGCGCGGTATTGATCGTCATGTAGTCGATGGCTTGCTGCCGGGTCCAGCCCAGATGGTGGATGCCGGTGTCGACGACCAACCGGCAGGCACGCCACATCTGGTAGGTGAGGTAACCGAAACGCTGGTACGGCGTCTTGTAGATACCCATCTCGTTACCCAAAAATTCCGAGTACAGACCCCAGCCTTCGCCATAGGCGGAGATGTAGCTGTTGCGACGAAAGGCGGGCTGGCTGGTGTCCTCGTCGGCCAACTCCAGCTGCAGGGCATGACCGGGATACGACTCGTGCAGAGTCAGTGCCGGCATGTTGTACAGCGCGCGCGACGGCAAGTCGTAGGTGTTGACCAGATAGACATCCGGGCCACCGCGGCCGGAGGTGTAATACGGTGCGATTGCGGCCGGGACCGGTTTGATGGTGAAGCGCGCGCGTGGCAGGTGGCCGAAGTAGCGACCGAGCTGGCCATCCACTTCCTTGGCCACCCAGGCGCTGCGCATCAACAGCTCCTGCGGCGTCTTGGCGTAGAACTGCGGATCGGTGCGCATGAAGGTCAGGAAGTCGGCGAAGCTGCCCTTGAAGTCGGTGCCCTGGATGACCTTGAGCATCTGTGCGTGGATTTTGGCCACTTGCTCCAGACCGATCTGATGGATCTGGTCGGGATCCAGATCCAGCGTGGTGTATTCGTGGATCTGCTGGCGGTAGAACGCCTTGCCGTCCGGCAGTGCTTCGGCCGCCAGCGTGGTGCGCGCCTGCGGCATGTATTCGTCGCGAAAGAACGCCAGCAGTTTTGCGTAGGCCGGAATCACCTCGTCGCGAATGTATTGCAGCGCCTTGCCCTGCAGCGCTTGTGCCTGGTCCGGCGCCATGCTGGCGGGCAGCTTCTTGAACGGCGCGTAGAAGCTGCTCAGGGTGGGATCCTTCAATTCGGCCACCGCCGCAATCGACGCATCGCGGCCCTTGAGTACTTGGCGCGGCACGCTGAAACCACGCTTGAGGCCAAGCCGCATGTTGGCGATCTGCTGATCGAAATACGCTGGAATCTGCCCCAGCCGGTCGAGGTATTTCTCGTAGTCATCGGCGGTGCGCAGATTATCGCCGCCAAGGGCGTAGTCGATATCGGACCAGAATGCCGAGTCGCTGTTGAACGGCATCTGCCAGTTGCCAAACTTCTGGTCGGCGACGAAGTTGCCGATCTGTTCGTGATAGATCGCGTAATGGGTCTGGTTCGCCGACGACAACTGGCCGGTGTTTACCGCGTCCAGTTGTTTCAGCACATCCTGCCAATACGCCAGCCGCCGCTGCTGGCTGGCCGCATCCACATCGTCGATGCGGCCATTGTTCGGTTGCGATTCGCCCGATGCGCTGATGCCCGCCTGTCCCATCCGCCACGCCCATTCCGTGGTGTAGATCTCCTTGAAGCGCTGGTCGGCGCTGACCGGCGCAGCAGTCACCGGGTCCGGCGTTGCGGCATGCAGCGGCACGATCCCGAAGGCGAGCGCAAGCGCTATCAAACGGGCCATCATCAGGGTCTTTTTCACACGGGCTCCTTGCAGCGGGACAGTGACATCACCCTCAAAATGGCGTGATAGATCCGCCTATCGTCACTGTCATGGCAGCGCACCGCAACTGTGGTATCGCGATCATCCCCGATCGAGCTGATCCGCCCCGACGGAACGCAGGTAGGCGGCCAGGTTGCGCTCGCTTGTTTCGACAAAGCATTCGCCGCTGGACTCGCTCGCATCGATCCGGTCCGGACGGAAATTCCGGAAGTCCTGACGCAAACGGCACCACGCGCCGAGCGTCCATTTTCCACCCCAGAACGAAAGGCACAGCGGTTCGACCTCACGCCTGCTGGCGATGCCGCTTTCATCACGATAATGCAGCTGCAAGACCTGGTTGCCGACGATCGCGGCATGCAGCTGATCGATCAGGGCGGCGAAATCGTCACGGTATTGATCGCGCCATACCGGTGCAAAGATTCGGGTGCGCGTGGCCCGCTCACGCAGGTCGGGCGGCAACACGGCCTCGATCTTCAGCAGTGCCGACTGCGCGCTTTCCGCCAGTTTCGTACCGGCAAACGCGCGCACGAAGCGCGAGCCGACCTCCAGTGCCTCCAGTTCGCTGGCGTTGAACATCAGCGGGGGGATGTCCGAACCCTTGCGCAAGACATAGCCGACGCCGGCCTCGCCTTCGATCGGCACGCCCGACAACTGCAAGTCGGCCACATCGCGATAGACCGTGCGCAACGACACGCCCAGCGTTTCTGCCAGCGAACGCGCCGGCAGTGCGGTGCGCCGACCGCGCAGGGCGTGAATGATGAGAAACAGGCGATCGGCTCGGCGCATCGGTCCATCATCGCCGAGACCGCCAAGAACGAACAGCGCCGAACGTCATGCCCGCCATGGTCCACGGCATCAGCCGGACTGGGCGGCGACCAGCTCAGTGTCCTTTGCCGAGGCCCGTTGCATCGCCGGACGCGCCAGCACCCGATCGATATACGCACGGATCACCGGCAGCTCGGGCACCAGTTTGAACATGGTGGTCCAGTTCAGCGCGGTACCCCACAACACGTCGGCCGCGCTGAAGGTTTCGCCCAGAAGATAAGGCCCTTTTTCCAGCTGCTCGGTGAGCGTCTTCAACATGGTGTCGAAGTCGCCGTACGGGCACATGGCCGACGAGGCCGGCTCGCGCTTCATCGATTTGTCCACTACGGCCGGCTCGAAACTCGAACCGTAGAAGACCAGCCAACGCAGGTACGGGCCGCGCAGCGGGTCCCCGATCGGCGGCGCCAGCTTTGCCTGTGGATAAAGGTCGGCCATGTAAATGAAAATGGCCGGTTGTTCGGTGATCAGCGCCTCGCCATGGCGAATCGCCGGCACTTTGCCCATCGGGTTCACGGCCAGATACGCCGGTTGTCGCTGTTCCCCACCCTTGAAGCTGAGCACGCGCAACTCGTAGTCGGCATCCAGCTCCTCGAGCAAGGCGCGAGTGCCGCCGGAGCGGCTTTGCGGTGCATGGAAAAAGGTCACGTGTTGATCGGTCATCGGGTAACTCCTGCTGCCGTTTGGGGTGATCAAGGATGCCGCGTCTGGATGGAGGCGTTTGCCAATTGTGACTCCCCCTGCCTGCCTTGAGGGCATAGCTGCACCCCCCAGTGCCGTGACTACCTCCCCTGCTTGCAGGGGAGGGCTGGGGTGGGGTCGCTCTTGATTCACTCACAGCAAGAGCGACCCCCTCCCAACCTCCCCCTGCGCGCAGGGGAGGGGCAGACCGTCAGGCCGTCACTGCTTCGCCGACACACCATGGCGGCAACTGTGCGTGTTTGAACAATCGGTACCAGTGCTCGCGATCGACGGCGCTATACAGATCCAGCGTGTGGATCACCTCGCGGGCGAACTCGATAGTGCCAAGATGGCTGGCGCTGATGACACCGCCATCGCTGACCGCCAGTACCTCGCTGTCGTAGTGTCCGGCGCCGGCGTATGCCGGCACCTGGGTCGCGAGCTGCCCCGACCCGTTGCCGGTGTGGCGACAGTGATCGAGCAATCCAGCACGCGCCAGCGCCAGCACGCCGCTGTCGATGCCGGCCACTGGCGCACCGGCGGCGTGCAGCTGACGGATCGCCGCCACCGCGGGCTCGCCCTCGCCGCGCAGCCACAGATGGCCACCAGGAACGATCAGCAACGCGGCTCGCGTCGGATCGAGCTGGGCAAGTGACAGGTCCGGTAGCACGGCGAGGCCGCCCATTGACTGCACCAGTGCAGTCGAGAAGCCCACCGTCTGCACCTGCCACTCCCCGGGGCGGCGGATCTCGCACAGCGCCAGCGCCGCCTGCCAGTCGGCGAAACCCGCAAAAACAAGGAAATAAACCGTATCGCGCATGGGCTGTCCCTCCATCATGGACAAGCATGATGCAAGCCCCCTGCTGCCAACGTGGTGTCAGTAGCCGGGCGAATATCGCGCTTTTTCCCGTAGGAGCCCACCCTGTGGGCGATGCCTTTGCCCGACCTGACAGGCATCGCCCAAAGGGTGGGCTGCTACGAGTTGACGATGTCACACTAGGCGCTCAACGCACGCCTTGGACTTACCATGAAGCCTATCTCGCTGATCCAGTTCCTGATCGAGGAACGTCGCGCCGGCCACATCAACGCCGAACTGTCGCTGCTGATCGAGGTGGTCGCCCGTGCCTGCAAGCGCATCGCGGTCGCCACCAACAAGGGCGCACTCGGCGGCGTGCTGGGCATGGCCGGCAGCGTGGATGCGCAAAGCATCAATGTGCAGGGCGAGGCGCAGAAAAAGCTGGACGTGATCTCCAACGAGATCCTGCTCGAGGCCAACGCCTGGGGCGGTCATCTGGCCGCCTGCGCGTCGGAGGAAATGGAGGACCCGCAGCAGATCCCGGACATGTATCCGAAGGGCAATCACCTGCTGATGTTCGACCCGCTCGATGGCTCGTCGAACATCGACGTCAACATTTCCGTCGGCACCATCTTCTCGGTGCTGCGCTGCCCGGATCATGTCACCCAGCCCACGGCGGAAGACTTCCTGCAGCCGGGCACCGAGCAGCTCGCTGCCGGGTATGTGGTATACGGGCCGGCCACCGTATTGGTGCTGACGTTCGGCCATGGCACACACGAATTCACACTGGATCGCGAAGTGGGCAGCTTCGTGCTCAGCCGTCGGGATATCCGCATTCCCGACGACGCCACCGAGTTCGCCATCAACATGTCGAACCAGCGCCACTGGCAAGCGCCGATGCAGCGCTACGTCGGCGAGTTGCTGGCCGGCACCACCGGCCCGCGCGGCAAGGACTTCAACATGCGCTGGGTCGCCTCGATGGTGGCCGACGTGCATCGCATCGTCACTCGCGGCGGCGTGTTCTATTACCCGCTGGATGCGAAAAACGAAAAGCAGGGCGGCAAGCTGCGCATCATGTATGAGGCCAACCCGATGGCCTTTATCGTCGAGCAGGCCGGCGGCGCGGCCACCACCGGCCGCACGCGCCTGATGGAGCTGCAACCGATCGGCCTGCATCAGCGCGTACCGGTTTTTCTGGGCTCGAAGAACGAGGTCAACGTGGCCACCCGTTATCACCTGGAGGCGGACGGCGCGAACGCCTGAGGGGTGGCAGCAACCCACCAGTCCTGACAC
>JALYXN010000262.1 GCA_030947085.1 Pseudomonadota bacterium
ACGATGCGGCAGCGCTGGATGAAGTGGCCCGGCTGCTGACACCCATCCGCGACGGCTGGCAGGGCATCCGCGACAGCTATCTGGCGGGTAATCGGCAGGTTGTCGGCGCGATGCGATGAACGTCCAGCGGCAGACCGATCTGGGGCAGGCGCTGCACCTGGGCACGCAGATGCTGGGTGCCGCACGAGAGGGTAACTGGAACGCGGTTGCCGTATTTCGTCCGCAGTACGATGCCTTGCTTCGGCAGGGTGCTTCGGTGAAGGAAGTCACGCTCAGTACCTTGCTCCAGGTGCAGCAGCAACATCAGCAACTGGTCGAGTTGACCGCCGAGGCGCTTGCCTCGATCGCCGGACAGCTGGAGCAGCAGCGGCGCAACCATCGGGCGTTGAACGCCTACCTGCTGCCCTGCGATGGGGACTGAGCCAGTCGCTGGTGCGCGGCAGGTGGGCAACGGTTGTGGGCTATCGTCGTTCCGGTGCGGCAGATCCGTCTGGCGCCGCGTGGATCCCATGACAGGACATTTACCTCATGCAAGATGATGCCTGGCAGGCGTTTACCGAACGTGTGAGCTGCGAGAATCGTTGGCCCGCTGCGTGCGGGACGATCGAATGGCCGTTGCCCACCGGTGAGGTGCACCGCCTGGCCGAACGCAACGCCCATGCGCTAGCCACCATGGCGGCGCTGGAGGAACGTCGCGCCGAGGGTGTCGACGAAGACAACCCGCTGATGCAGGAAATGGTCCGGCTGGATGCCAAGCTCACGGCCCTGGTGGATATCGTCAATCGACTGCTGCTTCCACCGGAGAATCTGCCGCCGCGGCAATCCGTCCGCTTCAACACGGCGGGCGCGGTGCTGCCAGCAGCGTTACTGCCGGTCGGCGATGCCGTCGTGGTGCGGCTTCATCCGGATGTCTGTCCGAGCCTGCCGCTGGAGTTGCCAGGCAGGGTCTTGCGCCGGTTCGATGACGGACTGGTATTTGTGGCTTTCGCAGATCTCGGCGAGGGCACATGTGACGCGCTGGAACGTCTGGTGTTCCGCCTGCATCGGCGCAAAGTAGCCGAATCGCGTCAGTTACTGTCGTGACCCGCGAAGCCGTCGGAATGACAAATGTGAACTGGGTCAGGTTTGTGATTTCGACGGCTCCGGCGTCGATGTGACGCCCGTCACGCCTGGTGAAACTTTCTTGACGCCTTGGGTGGCCGCCTGTTTTCGGCATTCGCTGTTTGCCGATCCCCTGGTGCTAACGAAAAATTCATTGCCAACCAATAAGCTACGCAAAATCCGTGCCGAATAGTTGCGACCACAAGGATCGTGCGGCGCGCCATTGCAACGTCATGTGATGTTTTTTCAACGCGTCGGCCGACACGGCTGGCCCTCTTCTTGCTCAAGTATTCCTGTCAGCCGCTGACGAGCAGTCAGCGCAGATCGGCATCCAGGGTGGCTTCGATTCAAGCCACGGCAACAAGCAGAAGAGAGTTCCCATCCAATGAAAAAAATGGACTTCCTCGTTATCGAATCGGACGAAGTGCGCGCGGCGTCTGTCATGTCCGCGCTGCAGTTTCTCGGTTACAACCCATGGCGCAGCGAGGAGGGCGAGGCAGCCGTTGATCTCGCCACGAACTGGTGTGCTGTCTATGTCGGGCAAGTCGCCGACCCCGCCGAGGCGGAGCGCCAGTTGGCTTTGCTCGGCGCGGCCGCCGGCTATGTGCCCGTCATGCTGGCCGCCGATTCGCAGTGGAGTCAGCGGTTGAGCGATGCTGGTTCTCCCTTCGAGGGGCGAACCGGGGTCGTTGAATTTCCGCTGCGTTACGAGCAGATGGCCAACGTCATGCGCCGCATTCACGGGCACCGGCACGGTGGCCAGCCCGACAGCATGCGCTTCGTCGGCAATTCGGCGCCGATGGCCCGAGTCAATGCGCTGATCCGCCGCGTGGCGCCGTTTGATTCGACGGTGCTGGTGCTCGGTGAGTCCGGCACCGGCAAGGAGATGGTGGCGCGGGCGATCCATGAAGGCTCACCGCGCCGCGACAAGCCGTTTGTGGCGATCAATTGCGGTGCGATCCCGGCCGAATTGCTGGAAAGCGAATTGTTCGGGCACGAGAAGGGCGCGTTTACGGGTGCGATCAGCATGCGCAAGGGGCGCTTCGAGCTGGCCGAGGGCGGCACGCTGTTTCTCGACGAGATCGGTGACATGAGCTTGCCGATGCAGGTCAAACTGTTACGGGTGCTGCAGGAGCGCATGTTCGAGCGGGTCGGTGGCAGCAAGACCCAGCG
>JALYXN010000289.1 GCA_030947085.1 Pseudomonadota bacterium
GATCATGATCGGCGAAATGCGCGATCTGGAAACCTGCCGCATCGCGATCCAGTCCGCGCTCACCGGCCATCTGGTGCTCTCCACCCTGCACACCAACAGTGCCGCTGGCGGCATCACCCGACTGCTCGACATGGGCGTGGAAGATTATCTGCTGGGCTCGACCATCAACGGCATCCTGGCGCAACGACTGGTCCGACGGCTGGATCCGGAAACCGCGATTGCCTATGAGGCCCTGCCCGAGGTGATCGCGCAGTTCGAGCTGGAAAAATACACCGACGAACGCCCGATCCGGCTGTGGAAACCCGGCACCAGCACCGCCAACCCCAGCGGGTACCGCGGCCGTCGCGCGATCATGGAGTTCCTTACCATGACCGACCCGCTGCGCCGGCTGGTGATGCAGCGCGCCGATGCCGGCGAAATCGAGAAGCAGGCACGTGCTGAAGGCATGTTCACCATGTATGAGGACGGCATCGCCAAGGCGGTCGCCGGCGTCACCACACTTGAGGAGGTGATGCGTGTCACGCAGGAAGGCTGATCGCAGGGGCGAGGGGCGAGTAGCGAGGGCGCTTGACCGAAGGCTCGGCTCGCGTCGTTGCCCGCGCATGTTCGTCCCTCGTTCCTCAGCCCCCGCCCCTCGCCCCTCGCCCCTCGCGCCATGACCCAGTTTCGCTACAAGGCGGTCAGCGATGCCGGTGAAACCCTGCACGGCCAGATGGAGGCGGCCAGTGTTGAGGAGGTCATCGGCCGGTTGCAGGATCAGGGCCACACGCCGATCGAGGCGCAACCCGCCGATGGGGCTGGCGGTGTCAGCGGTTTCGCCGGTTGGTTCAAGCGCGGTCCGTTCAGCGGGGACGAGCTGGCGCAGTTCACCCATCAGCTGGCCACCCTGCTCGGCGCGGGCCAGCCGCTGGATCGCGCGTTGTCGATCCTGCTCGAACTGCCTGAGGGTGAGCACGCCAAGAGACTGGTCGAACGCGTGCGCGATCGAGTGCGCGGCGGCAATACGCTGTCCTCAGCGCTGGACGAGGAGCATGGCGTGTTTCCCAAACTGTACATCAGCCTCATCCGCGCCGGTGAGGCGGGCGGCTCGCTGGAGGAAACCCTGCGCCGGCTAACCGATTATCTGGAGCGGGCGCAGGCCATGCGCGGCAGCATCATCAATGCATTGATTTATCCGGCGTTTTTGATGGTGGGCGTGCTGGGTTCGCTGATTCTGCTGCTGGCGTATGTGGTGCCCCAGTTCGTGCCGATCTTTGAAGACATGCAGGTGCCGATCCCGTGGATTACCCAGGCGGTGCTGGTGGTGGGCAACACGTTGCAGGCTTGGTGGTGGCTGATGCTGCTGCTGATCGGTGGCGGCATCTTTTTCTGGCGCGCGCGGTTGCGCGATCCCGCGGCACGGCTGGCCTGGCATACCCGTTTGCTGCAGCTACGCCTGCTGGGCCCGTTGCTGCTGAAGGTGGAGACGGCGCGGATTGCGCGGACGCTGGGGACCCTGCTCAAGAACGGCGTGCCGCTGCTGAGCGCGTTGACCATTGCGCGTCAGGTCACCAGCAATACCGCGCTGGACACCGCGCTTAGCGCCGCCCACGAACAGGTCAAGGAAGGCTCCGGGCTCAGTTTTTCGCTGGGTCAGTCAAAGCTGTTTCCGCGACTGGCGATGCAGATGGTGCAGGTCGGCGAAGAAGCCGGCCAGCTCGACAGCATGTTGCTGAAAGTGGCCGACACGTTTGAACTTGAGTCCAAACGCGCGATCGATCGCTTGCTGGCCGCGCTGGTTCCGGCGCTCACGATCGTGATGACGGTGATGGTAGCGATCATCATGGCGGCGATCCTGCTGCCGCTGCTGAGCCTGACCAGCAATATTCAATAGCCATTCCATTCGCAATCATCTGAGGTAATCCACATGCAGTACAGGCAACCACGACGACTCGGTTCGAACGCTGGCTTCACCCTGCTCGAAATGCTGGCGGTGATCGTGCTGATCGGCATCATCGGTGCGGTGGTGGTGACCCAGGTCGGCAAGAACGTGGACAAGGGCAAGTACGGCGCCGGCAAGGCGCAGCTGACGACCTTGAGCCAGAAGATCGAAAACTACGCGCTGGACAACGGTTCCGCGCCACACCAGCTGGCCGACCTGCTGACCAAGCCGGCCGATGCGCCCAACTGGCAAGGCCCGTACACCAAGGAGTCCGGTCTGAAGGATCCATGGGGTCATGCGTTCGGCTACAAGTCGCCGGGCGAGCACGGCAGTTTCGATCTGGTGTTCTACGGCCAGGATGGCAAGCCCGGTGGCGACGGCTACAGCAAAGATGTGGGTAACTGGCAGTAAGCATGAAAGGCATGCGCGCCCAAGGCTTCACCCTGCTGGAAATGCTGGCGGTGATCCTGCTGATCGGCATCGCCACGGCGGCAGTGTCGTTCTCGGTCTCGCAGGGGCTGGCCAGTGCCCGTGTACGAGCGGCCAGCAGTGAACTGGCCGGTGCGCTGAGGGCCACCCGGGCACAGGCGATCGTACGAGGGAAGGAGCAGACCTTCGACGTCGATACCCACGCCAATACCTATCGCGGCGCCAAACCAACCGACGCCACCCTGCCCAAGGGCCTGCGCGTGAGCATCACCAGCGCCAAGGCGGATCGCCCCAACGATCACACCGGTCGCATTCGTTTTTTCCCTGATGGCAGTTCCACCGGTGGGCGCATTACCTTGCAAAGCGGCAAGCGCCAGTGGCATGTCAACGTGTCATGGCTGACCGGCCAGGTGCGGGTGGTCGACGCGGTGGCACAGCGATGAAAGCGGGGAATCTCAAATCCCGGCAGCGCGCCGCTGGCTTCAGCCTGCTCGAAGTGATTGCGGCGATCATGCTGCTGGCGATCGCGTTCACCGCGTTGATGAAGGTGGCCGGCGCGTCGATCAGCCTGACCCAGAATGCGGCTGCCCACAGCGAAGCGGCGATGTGGGCGCGCAGCCGTCTGGACAGCGCGTTCGTTGGCGAGCCGATCAAGCCCGGCAGCAGTTCGGGTCAGTTCAATCAGAATTTTCGCTGGCAGCTCGATGTCACGCCGTGGCATCCCGGCACGGCACCAAATGCGCCGTTGCGTATGTATCAGCTGGATCTGGACGTGATGTGGGGACCGGCGACGCATCCGCGGTCGGCGCACTTTCGCACCTTGCGCCTGGGCGGGCCGCCGCAGGGCGGTTCCGACGCCGGCAACGCCCAGGCGCTGCGATGAACGGCGCTGGAATGAAACGCGCCGCCGGCTTCACCTTGCTCGAAGTGCTGGCGTCGCTGGTCTTGCTGGCGCTGCTGCTGGTCGGCGTGTATTCCGGTATCCGCACCGCCACCCACAGCGTGCGCTCCGGCACGGCGACGATCGAACGGGTCGATCAAATCCGGTCGGCGCATCAATTCCTGCGGCATGAACTGGCCCAGAGCCTGGCCCAGCCGATCGGCAAAACCGAGCACGGGGAGCCGATCTATTTCGTCGGCAGCGAACACGAAATGCGTTATGTCGCGCCGTTGCCCGGTTACCTGGGCAAGCTGGGTCCGCAGCTGCAGCAACTGCAACTGGTCGACGACGGCCACGACGGTTTTCGACTGGAACTGAGCCTGGCCCTGCTGCCGCCGGACGGCACGCCACCGCAGGCGCTGGGCGATCCACAGGTGCTGATCGATCACCTCAAAAGCGGCAGCTTCACCTATCGCGGGGTCAATGGGCAGGGAGCCTTGGTGCCTTGGTCATCCGACTGGGTCGATGGTCGCCTGCTACCCCAATTGGTCAGCATCAAGCTGCTGCCGCAAGGTACGATCGACTGGCCGCAACTGCTGGTGCCGTTGCGCGTCAATCCAGCGCAATCGGGCCTGATCCGGGGCCCCCTCCGGGGTGTGCAGGGAGGTTCGTTCCGATGAATCGCTGCCCCGCCGTGCCGTCGAAACAGCAAGGCGTGGCGCTGCTGCTGGTGCTGTGGGCCTGCACCCTGCTGGCGATTTTGCTGGGCGGCTACGCGGCACTGGCACGGACCGAAGCGCTGCAGGCGCGCTACACGTTTGCCGAAGCGCAAGCGCATTACGCCGCTGAAGCCGGCGTAATGCAGGCGATTTATGGCTTGCAGGATCCCATCGCCAAGCAGCGCTGGGTCGGCGACGGCCGCACTTACACGATTCATTATGACCATGCCACGGTCGCCATCGGCGCGGTCGACGAGGCGGGCAAGGTGGATCTCAATGCCGCCGCGCCCGATGTCTTGACGGGTCTGTTTCGCGCCGCCGGGCTGGGTCAGACCAAGGCGCAGATGCTGGCGGATCATGTGGTCGACTGGCGCAATCCGATCGGGTTGCCGGGTCAAGGCGACCGCCAGCGTAGCCAGTACCTCGCTGCGGGTCGTGATTACGGTCCGCGCCACGGTCCGTTCGCCAGCGTCGAGGAGTTGCAGATGGTGCTGGGAATGACACCGGGTCTCTACCGGCAAGTCGCGCCGGTGGTGACGATCTGGGCCGGCGCCGGCAGTCCCGATCCCAATACCGCACCCGCACTGGCGTTGGCGGCGATTCCTGGCATGACACCGGCGCAGCAGCAGAAAATCGAGGCAGCGCGGCTGAGGAACGCAGACGATTCGATGCTGGTTATCAATAACGGAACCACGCATAGTATCCGCTCGGAAGCCACGCTGGCCGACGGTACGCATGCCATCGTGCGCGCCACGGTTCGACTGCAAACGGGACAAGCCGACGCCCAGCCGTATACAGTGCTGCGCTGGCAGGAGGGCAGCGCTGAATGAGTACGGCAACCCAGTCATGGCGACCGTTGGTCGATCGCTTGCGCCGCAGCTGGCGTGCTTCGCCGATGCCGGTGTTTCTTGGCTGGTGGGGCGGCGAGCTACGCCGAGTGCTGCCGGCGCGCTGGCGTGGCTGGTTCAGCAGCGGCGCCACGTGGCATCTGTTGCAAAACAGCGGCCCACACTGGACCTTGCGTCGCAGTGGCCGTAGCGAGGTGCTGGCAAGCTGGGATGACAGCGGCAACGCCGTCACCGCCGATGATCAGCTCCACGCGGTCGCGTTGAATGCGGCGTTGGCCGCGGTCGACCGCGAGGACCGCCGGCTGGCCCTGCTATTGCCGGCACCGGTGGTGCTGCGTCGAACGCTGGCCCTGCCGTTGGCGGCTCGCGACAATCTGCTGAAGGTGGTCGCGTACGAGATGGATCGGCAGACGCCGTTTTCGGTGAACCAGGTCTATTACGCCGTTCGCGAACTGAATACCCCGGCCGCCACCGGACGCTTTCATGCGGAACTGGTGGCGGTGACCCGCGACACACTGGATCCGTTGCTGCTGCGCGTGCGTGCCCAGGGCATTTCGACCGACGCGGTCGACGTGGCCGACGGCGATGGCCGCCTCGGCATCAATCTGCTGCCACCGGAGCTGACGCCGCACCACGTGCGGCCACGTCGTCGACTCAATCTCGCGCTTGCGGCCGCTTGCGTGGTGCTGCTGGCGCTGGTGTTGGGCGCGTGGTTGAACAATCGGCAGACCACCCTGGCCGAAATGCAGAGCG
>JALYXN010000294.1 GCA_030947085.1 Pseudomonadota bacterium
GCCGTGTCCGCGTGACGGCGCAGCGTGTCGTAATCACGCCCGTGCTCCGGCCACAGCGCCACCCCGATCGAGCCCGAAGTGGAGATGTCACGTCCCTCGATCCTGAAGGGCTTCTGCAGCTGATCACTTACCCGGTTTATGACGGAAGCGAGCTCCTCGGTATGTTCGAACGGATCAAACACGATAACGAACTCGTCCCCACTGATCCGTCCGATGATGTCGGTCTGGCGAATTTCGACACGCAGCCGGTCCGCGACGCTTTTCAAAAGCGCATCGCCAGCGGCATGACCGTAAAAGTCGTTGACCCGCTTGAAATGATCCAGATCCAGGAACGCGAGAGCCATCTTCTGCTCAGGCCGCTTACTCGCAATCTGGGCATCGACAAGTTCCTCGATATACAGGCGATTGGGCAGACTGGTGAGCTGATCATGATTGGCCCGATAGGTCAGTGCTTCCTCGCTGGCCTTCAATTGCCGGGTTAAGTGCTGCAGGCGATGACTCTCCGCTTCGGTCTGGCTGGCGTGCGTGGCGGCAAAAGCATGCGAGGCCAGCACGGAGAATTTTCCGGCAAGCGTCACGTGGGTTCGATCAAATCCGGGGCCATCATGATCGCGCAGCAGCATCATGAGACCACGCCGATCGCGTACGCCGAAGGGCAGATACAGGGTGGGCCGCGCCCCCGCTCCCTCCGGGGTGTCCGGCCAGCCTTCGTCGCCCATCGTGGAGATCATGGTGACAACACGGCCGCCAAGCACCTTTTCCAGTTTCCGGCTGCGATTCCAGAACGATCCGATCACAGCAGCCTCGTTCGACGCAACGCATTCCAACCGACCCTGGTCAGCCGAATCCTCGATCAGGACAATGGCGCTGCAGCACTCGAACACCGGCAGCAATGCGCTGAAGACACCGGCGAAAGGATCGTCCTGCGCATCCACGTCCAGCATGGCATCCAGTGCCTTAAGCAGAAGGTTGGCGTGGGTGGTCTCCACCCGCAGCATGCCGATCTCCCGCTGCATCTGCACCAGCGCTTCGCGAAGCTCTTCGGATCCGTCCACGACGGACTCCCTCTAGCGCCCGAAAACGATGGCGGAAATCATCAGGTTTCCGTGCGCATTTTTTTCAAGCACCGAACCCTGTTCGCCGAACGTAAAGCAGCCCAGGAACGGCAGACCATCGAGACTGGTCGACACCGCCTCTGAAACCTCAGGCATCTGCTTTCCCACGGCAAGCATGCAGCCTGCGCAATAGATCACCAATCCGCCTGCCAGATTCTCGATGCCACCTGCAAGGGTGACCGTTGCCGCGGCGGCCACTCGGCCGGCGCGCTCGATCAACCGGTGCTTTTCGCCGCGCATGCTGTATAGCCGGGTTCCTTCCTCGATGCGGGCAAAGGTGGAGAGCGCTCGATCGCCCATGATCCGATCGGGATGGATGAGAAGATAGTGTGTGACACCTTCAATTTTCCCTGCATCGATCCCGAGCGGATACATGGTGGTATCCACCAGAATGCTGCCGCCTGTTTCGAGCTTTTCGGTCAGCACACCACCAATCCAGCGGTTATAGACATCGGCCGCCCGCTCGTCGTCAATAGACAGTATCTGCCGGCCGCTAACCTTGGTGGCCACGCCACTTTTGCCGGACCGATCGTAACCAACGCGCGTCACGATGCCGCTATCGCCGCTGGGCTCATATCCGCCCTGGAAGGCAAACCCGATACCACCGGACGAAAACAGTACCGACACGACGAGACCGTCGTCCATCGGCCCGTCCGGTCCCAGCTGGCGCCATGCTCCACACACGTCATTGTCGGCGGAACTGCCACCTATGATCGGGCAGCGGTCGCCCACCACGCGTCGCAGGCCTTCGATAACGGCTTCTTCCTGCCCCGGCACCTGATAGATCCAGATCAATTCCGGCAGCTCCCCGGCGCAATCCGCCGCCGCTAAAGCCGCGTGAAGCGCTAGCTCGGCGCTTGCCGATGCATCCGTTCCGAGGTGCACGGCGGCTACGCCGTAGTCACCCGCGGCATCCTCGACCAGCAACAGGCCAAGGGAGCCCGGACCGCCCAGTCCGGCTTCGCTCATGACCCCGCCGCAAGACGTCCCGCCCAGCAGGGCCGCGCGCGGAAAGCGATCGCGCACGTATTCAAAAATCAACGCGTCGTCGTGATCGGCATCGTAAAACGCATAGATGAGCGCCGGCTCGATCCCGCAGCTGTCGATGCCGTGACCAATCTCTGCCAACGCGTCCGCCGTGGAGGCGTTGGATGCAACAAATGACTTCAGTGCAACCATGATGTGATCCTTGTTCACGATTCCGCATCAGGCATCGGCGGTCTGCGAATGCTTCGCGAGGCCGCCGCCAGGCAACGGCGGTCACAACGTCCTCGTCGGGCCGGCACGCCTGGCTCTATGTCTTTCGGCACAATGCGGCGAAACTTGAACGCGGGTGACGGACCAAGCGAAAGCACAGATTCAATGCCGCGCCGTGCGGCGCTCGGTGCTTGTCAGGGGAAATCGGGCGCCGTAAAACTCGGTCAGAGCCACTTTCTGATGCTCTCGAAAATGGCTCTGACCCGAATGCCGCCTACGTGAGCTCGTCAACCTCTCGCGGCGCTTAAACATGGCGAAGCTGCTCAAGCCGGGATCCACCGGCCTCGATGGCGCGCCAACCGCGGCCTCACTGGATTGCTGCGCTTGCAGGAATGACCAGGAAGCAGGCTTTTCCGCTTACGTGCCTCATTCGGCTCTGACCAGTTAGCCGCGTCTCAGTGCTTGTAACTCGCCTTGATGGTGAGGATTTCATAAGGGTGAATCGTTACCGTCGCGGTATCCCCGGAAAGCGGGATCGTGGCGCCGTCGGTCGTCTCCGTCAGGTTGGTGATCCGGACGCCGGTTGCGCCCGGAGGCAGCTTTACCTTCACCTGCTCGGTCTTGTTCGCGATCTCGTACATGCGCAGGATGACTGCGTCTGAGTCCTCGGCCTTCTTGATGGCCGTCAGCACCACCTCGGGCGAGGACACCGACGCGAAGCTGTGCTCGGCCGGCAGGTCGCCCTGGTGGGCTTCAACCTGCTCGCCCAGCAGGCGATCGTTGAAGTTGTAGCCGTGCTCAACGGTGTGCGCGGCAAGCCAGTTGCCGGCGTGCGGATAGAGCGCGTAGCGGAACGCCTGATGACCCTGGTCCGCATGCGGATCGGGATAGGTCGGTGAACGCAGCAAGGAGATGCGCAGCAGGTTGCCGATCACGTCATAGCCGTATTTCGAGTCATTGATCAGGCTGAAGCCATGCTCCCCATCGCCTTCATCCGCCCAGCGCTGCGCCGAGACCTCGAACTTCGCCTTCTCGAAGCTGTTGTTGCGGGTTGTCGGCCGCTGGATCGACCCGTACGGAATCTCAAACGTGGCCTGAGCGGCACTGGCCGCCAGCGGGAATGCCGCCTTGAGGAAGATGTGCTTTTCGTGCCACTCGACCTGGTTCGAGACCACGGCATGGTCGGCCCCGTTATCGAGCGAGATATCCTGCGTAAACGTCGAGCCCTGCCAGTGCCGTTTGATCTCGATCGTGTCACGCAGCCCGTCCTGCTGTACCAGCTTGACCGAGTCCACCTCGTCGATATTCATCGGATGTTTGAACGCGTCCGGATTGATGTTCCATGCGTCGTACTGCGCGGGATGGTCCTTGAACGCCTGCAGCTGATTGCCGCAACCCGCTTTCGCAATCGTCTCGAAGCGATCCTTCTTGTCGAACAGGCTGGTGATACAGCCGTTCTTCGGGTCGACCGTCAGCTTGATATGTGCATTCTCAAGGGTGAGGTCGTGTGCGTTGAGGTCGCTCTGAAACGCCCTCTTTCCCGACACCACATGCAGCACTGCATAGCCCATCGACGGCACATCCTTCGCCTGCACATCGAGCGTGAATGAATGGGTCTTGTTGTCCGAATCAAGCACCCGGCTCGGCAACACGTTGCCCTTGGCGTCCACGACCGAAACCTCGCTGGTCGCATCGGGCATCTGTACGTGAATCGTCACGGGGCCGGTCCGAGTCCAGCCGAGCGTATTCCATACCAGCACTGGCACGCCCTGGCCGCCTGACGTGTCGATGCGGGCATCGACCGTCTGCAGGGCCGTCTGCGAAACCTCGTGGGTATCGCGCGCGATGGCAGCGAAATCCTCGTTTGCGTCGCGGTAGATGACCGCGATGCCCGAGCCCGCGGCCAGATCATGAAAGCCGTTGAAAGTGATCTTCTTCCAGACCTCGGTCAGCGCGGGATGGGGGTAGCTGGAGCCGTCGAGCCAGGCAAGCG
>JALYXN010000589.1 GCA_030947085.1 Pseudomonadota bacterium
GCCACCGCCTGGGCGTTGCCCGCGTAGGGGTTGCGGATGGACTGCGCCAGTGCGGTCCGGTTGGCACCGCCAGCCAGCGAGCCCATGGGCACCGCGGCCATCATGTCCGACGACGGCAGGCCGGCAGCGGGCGCTCCCGCCGTACTGCCTCCCTCGGAGTGGCCGCAGGCGGCCAGTACGAGAGCCAGTACGGCGCCAAGCGGTAGGGCGATGTTGGTGCGCATGACCTACCTCACGGGCGATGTGGTGCGGAGTTGGGCGGAGGAGGCGTGCCATCACCGCTGGCCGGAATACCCGCCACGGTACCCAACGAATCGCCACCGATCGAGAATACGTAGAGCGTGCCACCGCCGGCCGGAAAGCCCTTCACGGTGGTATCGGCGCGCACGGTCGCCGCGCCGCCGACACCGCTGTAGATCGCGATGTACTGGCGACCATGCGGGCCCAGGTAGGTCATCGGCTGGCCAATCACGCCAGAGCTCAACTTCTGCGACCACAGCACCTTGCCACTGCGCGCGTCGACGGCGCGGAACCAGCCGTCGGCGGTGCCGTAGAAGACCACGTCGCCAGCAGTGGCGAGCGCGCCGCTCATGGTCATGAACTTCTCCTTGATCGACCACACCTTCTTGCCGGTGGCCGGGTTCCAGGCCATGAACTCACCCAGGTTGTCGCCGGATGCCGGATGGCGTTTCATCTCCATGCCGTCATAGGGCGTCCCGGGGATATAGCCTTGCAGATGGTCGGTCAGGTCCATGCAGATATTGAGAATACCCGCGTACACCAGTCCGGTACGCGGGGACGCGGCGCCCGGCTCCCAGTCCTTGCCACCGAGATCCGTCGGACAGAGATGATCAATCTTGATGCCGGGCTTGGGCTCCTTGTCCGGGTTGACGATCGGCTGCCCGGTTTTCATGTCGAAACCGGTCGACCAGTTCTGATCGGCGAACGGCGCCACCACCAGCACCTCGCCGGTGGTGCGATCGATCGTGTAGGCATAGGAGTTGCGGTCGAAATGCACCAGCACTTTGCGCTGGCGGCCGTTGATCGGCAGATCCATCAGGATGTTTTCATTGACCGCGTCGTAATCCCACTGATCATGCGGCGTCGTCTGATACGCCCAGCGTGCCATGCCGGTGTCGGCATCTCGCGCGAAAATGGTGCTGGCCCACAGGTTGTAGCCCGGCCGCTGCACGGGTACGCGCGGGCTCGGATTGCTGGTGCCGTAGTAGATGAGCTTGGTATCCGGGTCGTATGAAACCCAAGCCCAACTCGAGCCGCCGCCATGCTTCCACATGCCCGCTGGCCAGGTGTGGATGCCCAGGTCCTTGCCCTTCATCCAACTATAGAACGGCTTGAAATCGGCGCCGATGAGCACGTCCTTGTCCGAGCCGGTACTGTGCGCGCGCCACAGCTCCTTGCCGGTGTCGACATCGAGCGCGGCAAGCCAGCCGCGTACGCCCAATTCACCGCCGCTGTTGCCGACAAAGACCTTGTTGCCCACCGCGAACGGCGCCATGGTCATGGTCACGCCGTTTTCCAGATTGTCCATCCAGGTACGCCAGACCTGCTTGCCGGTGTTGGCGTCGACCGCCACGGTGTGATCATCGAGCAGGTTGTAGATCACCTTGCCGTTGACGTAGACCATGCCGCGGTTCACCACATCGCAGCAGGCCTTGCCCATCGCCTGGGGCGATGGATTCGGCTTGAAGGTCCACTTGATGTACGGACCCGGCTTGGTCAGGTCCAGCGCGTAGAGCATGTCCGGAAACGGCGTCACGATGTACATCGTGTTGCCGACCACCAGTGGGGCGGCTTCGTGCCCATGCAGGGTGCCGTCGCTGAAGGTCCACGCCAGACGCAGCTTGCCCACGTTGCCGGTGTCGATCTCATGCAGCGGGCTGTAGCGGGAGTTGGCGTAATCGCGTGCCTGACTGTGCCACTCGCCAGCCGGGTCGTTCGGCGCGAGGTTGAAGGTGGCGCCGGACAGATTCTTGGTGGCTGCGTTCGTGGTGGCTGCCGCGTCGGCAGCGGGAGGGGGCGCGGCGTGCAGCCGCCACGCCGCTGCCGCAAACGGCACGAAACAGACCAAGGCGATCAGCGCCCAGCGCCGCCTTGCGCGCAGTGATCGGGTGAAGGCGCGCCATGCCGGGTTACGACGCTCGACGGTGCCCGGACGATTGAATCT
>JALYXN010000355.1 GCA_030947085.1 Pseudomonadota bacterium
AGGTTAAGGCGGACCACATTCACACCTTCGACGATGATCCGTTCGAGCATCCCGGGTGCATCGGTGGCGGGGCCAAGGGTGGCGACGATCTTGGTACGGCGGGTCTGGCTGTTTTCGGTAGTCATCCCGCGAGCGTAGCAACAACACGTTCGCCTAGCCACGCTGAAAAGTGCGTCCTCTGAGCCATCCGGACGTCCAAATGGCATCTCGACAACTGGCTGCACAGAGTGGTCTGCTAGATCCCCCGACCATACCAGTCGGATGACCTCGTTGCGGCACCGATGCGCATCATGCAGACCACGCTTTTGCGCGCGGACAGTGGCATCGTGCTGCTGCAACGCAGCAGCCGGAGCTGGGATTTTTTTGCTCCCTTGGCATCTGCGCGCTGCACGCCACGCTTAATCCGGCTTCAAGGCCGCTCAGTCGGCCAGAGCGTGGTTGAGTATCGCCGCGAGACGCACGCCGGCCTGTTCCAGACGGGTCTTCACTACGGGCCACGCCTTCGCCTGATAGCGCTGCGACCAGGCCTCACCGGAAGGTTTCGCAAGATCGGTATAGGCGACCGTCTGCGCCAGCAGGTGCGATTCATCCGCCCAGCCGATCGCATCCTGTCCCAGGCTCGAAAGGGAGGTCGAGGGCGCCCAGGCCGTGCGCTGGGCATCGGTAATAGTGCTGTCCAGCAACATCGCGTCCGCTTGCACAATGGCGTGATCGAAGGTGTAGTTGGGCCCAAGCTGCAGATCCAGCGCCTTGCGGATAATGCGTCCGTCCCATAGCGAATGCAGGTTGGTGCCGCTGCCGAAAAACTGCACCTGGACGGTATTGCCGCCCTTGTCATCGTTATCTTCCGCGTGCAATGGCTGGTGGATATCGCCAGCCAGGTGAACGACCCACTTCAGCGCTTCAAGCCGGACCTGCGGCGCAGCCGACCTGTCGGCCAGCACGTTGGCGTAGTGGTCAAGCCGGGCCACCACGCAGTTTCCCTGAAAACAGTCGCGAGCCGCTACATAGTCCCCCGCATGCAGCGGGATGTCGACATAATGCCAGCTGCCGGTACGCGGAAATTGCTTGCGGTTGGCGTCCGCCCAGGAGGAGATCTCATCCAGGCGGCTCAGACCTTCCTGCTTGAGCAACGTGGTCACCTCGGCGCTGGCAGCAGGGGTGAGATGCTGCTGGGCAATGTCAGCGACGATGGCATGTCCCTCGGGGCCCCATGCCTGGGTGGCGAATACCGCCAGAAAAAGCGTGCTCGCACACAGCACGGAAAAAAGCCGGGTGGGACGAGGGTTCATGATTGCTCGTAATAGAGAACGACAACGAGCAAGACTGCCATAGTTATGCGGCGTTTCCATGGCAAGACGAAAAAAGGCCTGCGAAAACCCGCTCGTGATCTCGACGGTCTGCCATGGAAGACTCACAACAAGGCCGGCCCAAGCCATCGGTATGCCGCCCTGCTAGAATCGATGATCCCTTCCACGAGCCGCACGCACGCAGGAGTTCCCGGTAATGACGATCAAGGTAGGTATCAACGGCTTCGGCCGCATCGGACGCAACGTGCTCCGCGCAGCCGTGCAGAACTTCGGCGATGACATCGAGATCGTGGCGATCAACGACCTGCTCGAGCCGGACTATCTCGCCTACATGCTGAGCTACGACTCCGTCCACGGCCGCTTCAAGGGCGACGTGAAAGTGCAAGACGGCCATCTGGTGGTCAACGGCAAGACCATTCGCCTGACCCAGGAGCGCGACCCCGCCCATCTGAAATGGAACGAAGTGAACGCCGAGGTGGTGATCGAATCCACCGGCCTGTTCCTGACCAAGGAAACCGCGCAGAAACACGTCGATGCCGGTGCCAAAAAGGTGATTCTTTCCGCGCCGTCGAAAGACGACACGCCGATGTTCGTCTACGGCGTCAACGACAAGACCTACAAGGGCGAGGCGATCATCTCCAACGCCTCCTGCACGACCAACTGCCTGGCACCGGTGGCCAAGGTGCTCAACGATAAGTGGGGCATCAAGCGCGGCCTGATGACCACCGTGCACGCCACCACCGCCACCCAGAAGACGGTCGACGGCCCCAGCAACAAGGACTGGCGCGGTGGTCGCGGCATCCTCGAGAACATCATTCCGTCCAGCACCGGCGCCGCCAAAGCCGTCGGCGTGGTGATCCCCGAGCTCAACAAGAAACTCACCGGCATGAGCTTCCGCGTGCCGACCTCGGATGTCTCCGTGATCGACCTGACCGTCGAATTGCTTAAGGACGCGACCTACGCCGAGATCTGCGCCGAAATGAAAGCCCAGAGCGAAGGTGCGCTGAAGGGCGTGCTCGGCTACACCGAAGACAAGGTGGTGGCCACCGACTTCCGCGGTGAAACCTGCACCTCCGTGTTCGATGCGGACGCGGGCATCGCACTGGACAGCACCTTCGTCAAGCTGGTCAGCTGGTACGACAACGAGTGGGGCTACTCGAACAAGTGCCTGGAAATGGTGCGCGTGGTCGCCAAGTAAGCTCGCCACGTTAAAAACCAAGAAGCCCGCGCTGACCAGAGTCGACGCGGGCTTTTTCGTGCCGGGTGGCTTTAGCTCAGGACGCTGAGCGCCGCCTCGTAGTCGGGCTCGTCGGCGATCTCGCCCACCAGCTCGGCATGAATGACCTTGTCATGCTCGTCCAGCACCAGCACGGCACGTGCGGCCAGCCCCGCGAGTGGACCATCGGCGATCGCCACGCCGTAATCGGTGAGAAACTGATGGCCGCGCATCAGCGACAGGTTGGTCACCTGATCCAGCCCTTCCGCGCCGCAAAAACGTGCCTGGGCAAACGGAAGATCAGCTGAGATGCACAGCACGGCGGTGTTCTCGAGCTTGCCGGCCGACTCGTTGAAATGGCGCACCGACGAGGCGCAGGTGGGCGTATCCACACTGGGGAAAATATTCAGGACCTTCCGCTTGCCGCTGTAGCTGGACAAGCCGACATCGGCCAGGTTGGCGCCGACCAGTTCGAATGCGGGAGCCTGCGTTCCCACGGCTGGGAATTGGCCGTCGACGTTGACCGGCTGACCCTTGAGGGTGATTTGAGACATGCTGCACCTCGTACGTGAAAGAGACTGTCAGTAGAGCATGTTCCTACGGCCATGCCAGCCAAAGCAAGCGCCGGCCAACCCTCTTCCGCCGGGCGATTCAAGCCTTCAGCGGTTCGATTTGCTGCTCGATCGAGCCAAAGATGGAGGCGCCCGCCGCATCGGTAATGTCGATTTTCAGCCGGTCGCCGAATTTCATGAAGGGCGTCGCCGGCTTGCCGTCGCGCAGGGTTTCGACGGTGCGCTGTTCGGCCAGGCAGGAGGCACCTTTACCGGTGTCCTCGTTGGCGATGGTGCCGGAGCCGACGATGGTGCCGGCGGTCAACGGCCGCGTCCGGGCCACGTGAGC
>JALYXN010000404.1 GCA_030947085.1 Pseudomonadota bacterium
TCGTGTGCGAACTGGCCAAGAAGGCGTTTGCGTCGCAAGAGCCGACGCTGATCCTGACCCGTGATCACGAGCAGGCCCACGCGGTGGACGAGTTGCTGTGGGCATTCGACGACGACGCGATGATTCCACACCAGTTGGCCGGCGATGATGACGACGCCGAAACGGCCGTGCTGATCGTGCCGCCCGGCATCGAAACCGCCGATCGACCGCTGCTGATCAATCTGCGCGACAGCTGCGCTGGCGGGCGTTACCAACGCGTGCTGGAAGTGGTTGCCGCCGATGCCGCCGAGCGCGAGGGATCGCGCATCCGCTGGCGCGAATACCAGCGTCTGGGCTTCGAACTACATAAGTTCGATATGTAGTTTCACTCAGCGCCGTTTGCTTTACGAAGCATGCGCGTGCATCAACCCGGGGCAATCGCTACCCATCCTTGTTCCCTCTTCTCCGGGGGTACGATGCGCGCCAGCACGGCAGCCAACTGGTCGCCGGTAAGCGGTTTGTGCAGGAAGTCGTCCATGCCGGCTTGGCGGGCGCGCGATTCGTCCTGACTGGCGGTACGCGCCGTTACTGCCACGATCGGCAGACGTTTGCCATCGCGCTCGCGCTGACGAATCAGGCGCGCAATCTGGAAGCCGTCGACGCCAGGAAGATCCAGGTCGAGCAACACTGCATCGAAGCCGGGGTGCGCCAGTTCGGCCAGTGCAGACAGACCGTTGATGACGTGCAGCACCGTATGCCCCTGTCGCTCCAGCAGGCCACGAATGACAGCGGCCACGATGGTGTCGTCCTCGACCAGCAACAGCCGATAGGCGCCGACCGGCAGTATTTCGGACGACGTCGTGGCCGTTTGCGGTGCGGGCTCGGCCAGTGGCAACCGCACTCGAAAGGTGCTGCCGCGTCCCACTCGCGACTCGAGTTCGATGTTGCCGCCCATCATGTCGACCAGCTCGCGGCAAATCGCCAGACCAAGGCCACTGCCCGCGCACCGTTGCGGACCCTCTTCCTGTTCGAAGCGCTGGAACAGGCGCGCCTGGCTCGCTTCGGGAATGCCGGGACCGGTGTCACTCACGCTTAGCATCAGACCGTCCGTGATCCGTTGCGCGCGCAAGGTGACGCGGCCGTGCTCGGTAAACTTGAGCGCGTTGTTGGCGAGGTTGAGCAACACCTGTTTGGTGCGCAGCGCGTCGCCGAGAACTTGCGCGGGAAGGTCGTCGGCCAGTTCCAGTACAAAGCGAATGCCCTTGGCATAAGCCAGGCCCTGTTCCAGCTGGGACACGTCCTCGAGCAGTTGCCGGGGATCGAACAGTGTCGGCTCGAGCTCAAACTTACCAGCTTCGATGCGGGCCAGATCCAGCGTGTCATTAAGCAACTTCAGCAACATGCCGCCCGAACGCTGCATGGCAATGGTGTAGTCATGCTGAAGCGGCGTCAGCGGTGTACTCAACAGCAGTTCGGCCATGCCCATCACGCCGGTCATCGGCGTTCGGATCTCGTGACTGAGCGTGGCGAGAAACTGAGTCTTGGCCGCACTTGCCGTTTCGGCCATCTGCCGCTGCTGCTCGATCAGCTGCATGTAATGGCGTTGCGCCAGCCGATGGCGCCAGCCGCGAAGAGCCGCACCGGCGATCAGAACCATCAGCAAGGCGTAGATCAGCCACGCCCACCAGCGTGCCCAAGGCGGTGCTTCGACGTGAATCCGCAATGTCTGCCCGAGGTGAGACCATTTTCCGGTGGCGCGCGCGCCCATCACGTCGAGGACGTAGTCACCGGCAGGCAGACCGGCAAACTCACGCTCGCCACGATTGTCTACGTCGACCCAGCCGCTGTCGAAACCTCGCAGCCGGTAGCGATAGCGATTTCCTTCGGGATTGACGTAGGAAGCCAGTCGCGCATCGACTCTCAGATCCCGATCGCGCCAGCCAAGCTGTATCGACCGGTCGACGGGCACCAGGGTCTTTTGGTCACCGTCGCGACGCAGGTCGATACTGGTCAACGTCAATCGCATCGGCGAGTTCGTTTGCGAGGTAATTTGCTGCAAATGCTGCGGCTGGAACGCCACGACGCCACCGCTGTCGATGGCGAAAATCATGCCATTGGGCGCCATTTCCGAGGTGGCGGAGCCGAACCCGGCGCTGGAAAGGCCTTGCGCCGGGCCGAACGAGGTAAATTTGTCGGTTGCCTTGTCAAATCGCCACAAGCCTGGATTACCGAACGCCCATAGCACCTGCTGCCGGTCAACCCGAAGTGCAAGCAGATCAGCTCCCAGCCGAACCTTGCCGGTGTCGATGGTCTTGTCGCATGAGGCACGTCCGTCGGCGTACCGGTAATGCCGAATCGCTTGTTCCGTGAGCAACCAGAAGCCGTCGGCATCAAAATCGAATGCTAAAACATACTTCAAGGGAACGCCGGGCACTAAAGCCAACTTGCCGGTCTCGCCATCGAGCCTCATCAACCCGCCGGTGGTGGCATACCAGAGGGCGCCATCGTGAAATGCGAGCTGCGAGGGAAGCAACCTGGCGCTGTCGCTACCCACCCCTTCCATCGGTACCGGCGTAATCGCCAGTGTTTCCGGGTCGACAGCAAATACGCCTTCACGCCAGGAGGCGACGTACACGGTGCCGTTCGCGGCCGAGGCAAGCAGCACCGGTCGTGAAAAGTGGGCTTGCTCAATATCGATCGAGCGAAGCTTGCCATGGTCGAACAACTGCAGCCCCCCCGGCACAGCGATCC
>JALYXN010000459.1 GCA_030947085.1 Pseudomonadota bacterium
TCTCAGCCTCGCGTGGCGACCATCAGGCCATGGCCGAGTTGGGCTTCATCGTGGTGGCGATCGACGGCATGGGTACGCCGTGGCGCTCCAAGGCATTCCACGACACCTGGTTCGGCAACATGGGCGACAACACGCTGCCCGATCAGGTCGCCGGCATCAAGGACCTGGGCAAGCGCTACCCGTGGATCGATCTTACTCGTATCGGCATCTGGGGCCATTCCGGTGGCGGCAACGCATCGACCGATGCGATGTTCCGTTATCCGGACTTCTTCAAGGTGGCGTGGTCCGAAAGCGGCAACCACGACAACCGCAACTATGAGGACGATTGGGCCGAGAAGTACCAGGGCGAACTGGTCATGGGCAAGGATGGCAAGAGCAACTACGACGACCAGGCCAACCCGTCCCACGCCGCCCATCTCAAGGGTCACCTGATGCTGGTTCACGGCACCATGGACGACAACGTACCGCTGTCCAATACCTTGCTGGTGGCCGATGCGCTGATCAAGGCCAACAAGGACTTCGACATGTTGCTGATTCCGAATGCGCATCACGGCTACGGTGCGGCGACCCCGTACGCCACCCGTCGACGCTGGGACTACTTCGTCAGCTACCTCGCTGGCAACACGCCGCCGAAAGAGTACGAGTTGAAAAAGTGGCCGTGGTTCTGATCGGCTGAAAAGATCATCCCGCTGCGTTTTGCCGTGGCGGGATGGATCGATAGGACGACCGGATGATCCGGCTGGGCCGGTCACTGATTTAGCGTGCGGCGGCCGGTTGTGCCACGCCTGAGGCCAGCGCGTCGTCCATCAACTGTCTGATCTGGCGATCGGCTTTCTGCGTGGCCTGCTGCTGGCGTTGTGACATCGCGGCCTGCTGCCTGGACAGTTCGGCCTGCTTCGCGCTCAGTTCGCTCTGCATTTTGTCCTGCTCGGCACGCAGGGCGTCTTGCTGGCGGGAAAGCGTGTCCTGCTCCGTCTGCAGCGAGTGGCGGCGAGCCCCCATCTCGGCGGATGCGCGAGTGGTCGGGTCGAGCGTCTGTGCCGCCAGTTGCGCCTGTTGCTGCGCGATGGCGGCCTGCCGTTCGGCAAAACCCGCCGAACGTGCCGCCACTCCAGCTTGGCGTCCCGCGATCTCACCCTGCTTGCCCGCCAGTTCGCCTTGCGCTTGAGCCAGCTGGGACACCGGTTGGTAGATGCTCTTGGCACGCTCCAGCATGGCCTTGTCGCGGATCACCCAGGCCTTGTCGCCTCGACGCAACCACAGCATCGGCTGGTTACCTTTTTGCAGACGCTTGGCGGTGGCAACATCGTTATTGCTGCCGCTGATGGTGACCGAGTCACCGACGAACAAAGCGAACCCTTCATCGGCGTGGGAGGCCGTATCGATACTGACGTGATGGCCCGAGAAGCTGCGCCCAGCCATTGGCGGTGCTGGCGGTGCCGGAGGTGCGGCTGGTGGTGCGGGAGGCATGGCGGCCGGAGGCACGGGCGGTTGCATCGGCGGCGCGGGCGGGAGCGGGGGCGGTGCAGGCAGGCTGGTGCGCGTGCCGTTCTGGTCGGCGCTGCCGGCCGTGACGCGGTAAGGCAGGACGCCGATGAGCGCGATCAACACGATCAGGAGCCAGGCAAGACCGGATCGGCGCGTGGGGTTTTGGTTCTGCTGCAACATGATCAGTCGCCTCTTCAGATTCTGGAACGTGGGGGACGCGCCGCCGAGACCGGCGTGCGGGGAACGGGTCACGCCAAGACGCACCAGCAACTGGCCATACGCCTGCGCTTCGGTGCCAGCCTGCTTCAGGACCTGCTCGTCGCAGGCAGCCTCGCGATGGAGCGCGTACTCGCGCATGGCCCAGGTCACGAGGGGATGAAAGAAGAACAATCGCTGGGCGATCGCCGGGACCCAGCCAAGCCAGAGATCGCCGCGACGCAGATGGGCCATTTCGTGCAAGAGCGCCATCGCCGTTTCTGCCTGTGTCAGCCGCTGAGCGGCCGGCAGCAACACCACGGGGTGCCACAGTCCGGTCACTTGCGGCGAGCTGATCGCGCAGGACAGGCGTAACGCCGGTGGCGTGCGCAGGCCCAGTTTGCGAGCCTGCCTGACGCATTCCAGCCGTAGCGTTTCATCTGGCATCCTTGCTTCGCGCAACACGCGCCGCGATGCACGCCATTGTCTGATCGCCATCAGGCACTGCGCGATCAGTGCGGCGAGCCAGAGCGCCAGAAGGGCCTGCGGCCAGCGCCTGATCCAGCCAGTTTCCGCGGGCGCCGTCGTCACGCTGGACATCGCGTGGTTTGCCGGGCCGCCGACCTCGAGTGGCTCGGTGACGTGGATGGGATCAACGCTCACGCTCGATGGTGCTACCGGTGCCAGCAAGGGCAGTTCAACCGGCGAACTCCAGCACAGCCCGATGATCAGCTGCATGCCCACCAACCACCAAAGCATGCAGCGCAGCGAGGCGGACAGTTGCGGCAGCCGTCGACTGATCAGCCAGACCACGGCGATCAGGAGCACGGCCTGGGCGGACGTCCAGACGAGTCGGGTGAGCAGGATATCGGTCAGCGTATCGAGCGCGTCCATCTCACGACTCCCGCCGCTTCGACTGCAACTGCGTCACCAGCGCCTCGAGTTCCGACAGCTCGCTGTCACTGACTTCCGCGTGCTCGGACATCCAGGCTACAAACGGCGAGACCGAACCGCT
>JALYXN010000470.1 GCA_030947085.1 Pseudomonadota bacterium
ATCAGGGGCTGGAGACGTGGTGCATGATCGGTTATCACGCGGTGCCGGTGATCGCGGACGCGTATATCAAGGGGGTGCGCGGCTTCGATGCCCAAGCGGCGATGAAGGCGATGGTGGCCAGTGCCACGTATGCACCGTATGGCGATCTGGGCGATTACATGAAGCTCGGTTACGTGCCGATCGACAAGGAGCCCGAGGGCGCCTCCAAGACACTGGAATACGCCTACGACGACTGGTCGCTGGCGCAGATGGCCAAGGCGATGGGCAAGACCGACCTGGCTGCGACCTTTACGAAACGTGCTGCCAACTGGCGTCAGGCATGGGATCCGAAAACCGGTTTCATGCGCGCGAAGTTGAGCGACGGCAAGTTCCGCGAACCCTTCGACCCGACGGCCGCCGGTTATGGCAGTGATTTCACTGAGGGAAACGCGTGGCAGTACTCGTGGTACGTACCCCAGGATGTGGCTGGCCTGATCACCGCGATGGGCGGCGATGCCAAATTCATCAACAAGCTCGATCAGCTGTTCGATGCCAAGGTTGACCCGAGCCATTTCAAGAACGTCGAGGACATCACCGGCCTGATCGGCTGGTACGCCCACGGCAACGAACCCAGTCACCACATTGCCTATCTGTATGACTACGCCGGCGCGCCATGGAAAACCCAGCAACGTCTGAAGCAGATCATGGACACCCAGTACGCCGCGCGACCGGACGGCATGGCCGGCAATGATGACCTGGGCCAGATGTCGGCCTGGTATGTGTTTACGGCGCTGGGTTTCTATCCGGTCACGCCCGCCAGCGACGAATACGCCATCGGTCGGCCGTTCGTGGCCCGGGCGGCGTTGCATCTTGGCCACGGCCATACCTTCACCGTGACCGCTTCCCCGCTGGACGACGCACACCCCTACGTCGGCAGCGTCACTCTCAATGGCAAGCCACTGCAGCGTACGTACCTGCATCACGCCGAGATCGTTGCCGGTGGCGAACTGCACTTCACCATGCAGGCCGCGCCAAACAAGGACTGGGCCAACGATGACCAGGCACGGCCCGCCGCGATGAGCCATTACGGATACTGATGGCTCTGGTTCGCATGGATTCAGTGGGCGATAAACATGCCAAAATGAGCCGATTGGCTTCGATGGCGGTTGGTTGATGGGGGACGGGTCGTGAAAATCAGGGGCGTGATGCGCTGGCGTACGGCCGGGCTGTTGTTGGCCATGCTGATCATCGTGGGCCTGCCGTACGTAGTGGCGCTCAATAGCGCACGCGAAAGCAAGCTGGCCAGCGACTGGGTGACGCATTCGGCGCTGGTGCGCTCCGCGACGTATCGTGTTGCCTACATCGTGCAGGATAGCCAGGCCGCAACGTATCGTTTGTTGGCTGGCGATACCAACGACATGACGAAAGTCCGGGCCAAGCGGGCAGCGGCCGAAGCGCCCGCTCTCCTGCAGCAACTGCGCGCGATGACCAGAGACAACCCCGATCAGCAGATGCTGATCGGGGCGCTGGAAAGCAACGTCAACGGTCGCCTTGCCTTGACCCATCAAGCCATGGCTCGATTGCAACTGGGTAAAGCCGCCGAGGCGCGCCAGTCGCTGCGCGACGCCGACGACCTGTTCTCGATCAGTGCGGGGATCACCCAGATCGTGCAAAACGAGGACCACCTGCTTGAAATACGCCGCGTTGCCGCCCAGCGCCAGTCTTTCAATCGGCAAATCGTGCTCTCGGTCACCGCCCTGGCGCAGCTGTTGCTGTTGAGCATCATCGTGATTGCTTCGGAGCGCCAGATTGGTCAGCGGCAACTGGCCGAGGGGCGCGAAGACCGTGCCGTGCAGCGCGCGCGCCAGATTCTTCAGGCCGTACGGGAACCGATTGCCCTGTTCGACGAGGCGCTCAATACCTTGCTGGTCAACAATGCCTTCACCGAGTTGTACGGGGAGGTGCAGAAAGATTCGGTGTCGCTGGAAAAGATCGGCGATGGCGCATGGAGTGACACGGTGCTGCTGCAGCGCTTGCGGGACGTGCTGCTGCGTGATCGCGAGCTGTGGGACTACGAAACGACCCAGCGCACTATCGACAAGCTCGATCGGCAGGTGGTGGTCAACGCGCGCCGGTTGCAGCAGCAGGACAGCGAAGCGCCAACCCTGCTGGTGACCGTCAGTGATGTGACGGTGCGCGCGCTGGCCGAACAGCAGGTCACCGACCTCAATCGTCAGCTGGAGGGCAAGGTCAGCCAGATTTCCGACGTCAATCGCGAACTCGAGGCGTTCAGTTATTCGGTGTCGCACGATCTGCGCGCGCCGCTGCGTCACATTTCCGGGTTTTCGCGCAAGCTGGAACAGCATCTGGGTGACGATGTGGACGACAAGGTGCGCCACTATCTGGATGTGATCAGCAGTTCCGCGCAGCGCATGGCCCAGTTGATCGACGATCTGCTGGTGTTTTCCCGACTGGGGCGTGGTGCATTGCGGCTGCAGGCGGTGGACATGCAGTCGATGGCGGAGGAGGCCAGGGCGTTGGCGGAGGCGGGCCAGGAGGGTAGGCGCATTATCTGGAACATCGAGCCGTTGCCGATGGTGATCGCCGATGAGAACATGTTGCGCACGGTTTGGCAGAATCTGTTCACAAACGCCGTGAAGTACACCGGACAATGCGAGATCGCACGTATCGATGTGTCCGTGAAGCCCGGTCGCGGGGGTGAATACGAATTCACCGTGAGCGACAATGGCGCCGGATTTGACATGCAATATGCAGACAAACTGTTCGGCGTGTTCCAGCGCTTGCATCGCGCCTCGGAATTCCCCGGCAACGGCATCGGACTGGCCAACGTGCGGCGAATCATCAGCCGTCACGGGGGCCGCGTCTGGGCCGAGGCCGAGCCCGGCAAGGGCGCCCACTTCCATTTTTCCCTGCCAGCCACCGACGCGACTGGCGCGCATACCTGAGATCGACGAATGAACAAGAAAGATCTACGCACCATTTTGCTGGTCGAGGACAGCATGGCCGACGCCGAGATGGCACTGGACGCGCTGAACGACGCCCACCTGGCCAATCCGGTAGTGCATGTCGAGGACGGTGTGGAATGTCTGGACTACCTGTATGCGCGCGGCGCGTGGGAAGGGCGTCAGACGGGCGACCCGACGGTGGTGCTGCTGGACATCAAGATGCCGCGCATGAACGGGCTCGATGTGCTTACCGAGATGCGCGCGGATGAAAAATTGAAGCGGATTCCGGTGGTGATCCTTTCGTCCTCCCGTGAGGAGAGCGATCTGGCGCGCAGTTGGGATCTTGGCGCCAACGCTTATGTGATCAAGCCCGTCGATGTGGATCAGTTTTTCGAGGCCGTGCGGACGCTCGGCCAATTCTGGGCGGTGCTCAATCAAGCGCCAGAACACGAGTAATGGACGCCGTGCATAACAGGGAATGTGACGGCATCCGGACCCCGGCGTGTGAGGTCGGCCGTCGATGAACGACAGAACGGTTTCGGGAAACAGCATGCCGAACCGGCAGCCAAGGGCGATGTCGACCATCAGGGTGTTGCAGGTGGAGGACAGCGCAATCGATGCCGAGCTGATCCTGGCCGAGCTCGACGCGGACAATATTCCCCATGAGGTGCGTCTGGTCGATGACCAGGATCGGTTTCTGGCCGAGCTGGAAGCGTTCAAACCGCATATCGTGCTGTCCGATCTGAGCATGCCGGGTTTTTCCGGCCAGCATGCGCTGGAGTTGCTACGTGAACGCGACGACGATCTACCGTTTATCTTCGTTTCCGCCACCTTGGGTGAGGACGCGGCGATCGAGGCGCTGCGCAAAGGCGCTACCGACTACATCCTCAAGCAGAATCCTGCTCGTCTGGCCAGCGCCGTGCGTCGCGCGCTGACCGAGGCGGATTCACGCCGCACCAGCCGCCTGGCTGAAAAGGAGCTGATTCGCGCGCAACGCTTCGAGAGTCTGGCCATGTTGGCCGGCGGTCTCAGCCACGATCTTCGAAATCTGCTGCAGCCGCTGCTGCTGGCGGGAGACAGCCTGCAGGACTACGACCACGATCCGCGGCTGGCGCGACTGGGCCAGTTGGTTCGCGATTGCGGCAAGCGCGGTCTGGACATGGTGCAGTCCATGCTGTCCTTCGCCGGCGGTGCACGGCGAGCGGAGCACGTGGAGTTGGGCAAGCTGTTCAGCGCTTTCCGACTGCTCATGCAAGGCAGCGTGCCGGCCAAGATTGCCCTGAAAATGGCGATCGAAGACCCCGAACTTTCGTTCAAGGGAAACCACACCGAGCTGCAGCAGTGCCTGCTCAATCTCTGCCTCAATGCCATTCAGGCCATGCCGGACGGAGGCGATCTGCGGGTCGAGACGTCGCAGGTGCCATTGTCCGAGGATTTTTTCTTGCCACCGGAA
>JALYXN010000498.1 GCA_030947085.1 Pseudomonadota bacterium
GTGTTTCTCCGCCTGACCACACGGCCAACTTGCAGAGCCGCAGAATCTCCATGGGGAAATGAACAATTCAGGTGCTGGTTGCTTCGAACGCTGATCTTCCCAGTGCCGTGGGCAGCCGGGGCCTCGAACCCATGGATCAAGCCGTTGGCTTACTCCGTCCGATCGTCCAGTACGCGCTCGATTCTGCGATCCGGCACCAGCCAAAGCACCGCTGCCAGCGTATAAAACGTCTGAGCGAGCCAGGGCGCACGAAAAGACGCCGCGATGCCTGCGGCATAGATCACGGGTGAAATCTTGCCCTTCCAGTCGCGGCCGATGGCACTGGCCAGCGATGAGCTGCTGCCTTGCGCACGAATGATCGTCCGCTGCAGCAGCCAGTACGCCAGCGCCGCCATGAACAGCACCACGCCGTACAGCGCTGAAGGTCCCTGCGCGAAATGGTTTTCACCCATCCAACCGGTGACGAAGGGAAACAGTGAGAGCCAGAATAGCAGATGGAGATTCGCCCACAGTACCGAACCGGTCACCCGGTCGGCCAGGTGCAGCATGTGATGGTGGTTGTTCCAGTAAATGCCGACGTAGATGAAGCTCAGCACGTAACTCAGGAAAACTGGCGCCAGCGGAAACAGCGCAGTCAGCGATTCGCCGTGGGGTACTTTCATTTCCAGCACCATGATGGTGATGATGATGGCCAGCACGCCATCGCTGAAGGCTTCGAGTCGGGTCTTTCGCATCGGTTTTCCCTCTGTGCAAACAAGAGTTCATCGGCCGGCGAGCTATACGGACCTACTCGACGTTTTCGGCCGGTACGTTCTGAGCCACTCGCCACAGCACGCCGCTCGGGTCGACCAGGGTGAAATCGCGCATGCCCCAGGGCTGATCCGTGAGCGGTCCCACCTCAGCCGCCTCACCCTCCTCCGAGCTGACCACATGGGCGCGCCAGTCATCGGCGTTCTCCACCAGCAAATGCATCTGGAAACGAGCAACGAAATCCGGCTCCGCTGAAGCCTGCAACAGAAAACTGCACGCTCCATGGCGAACGTAGGCCAGGCTGTCGTTGGACCATTGAATGTCGAACCCCAGCGTCAAATAGAACCGTTTCGATCGCTCGAAATCAGTCGTGGGAACAAAGGCCTTCGCTTCGACGGTCGTGAGGTTCATCAGGCTTCCGTTGGTGATTCCATCTGGCCTCGGAGATTAGCGCAGTACGGGTGGCGCAAGGTGCCGCGCCGGCTGGCGCGTCTGGACGTCTCACTCCGTGAGACAGCACACCGGCCTAATGCCCCGACCTGCACGGGAGCTACGCCATGAACGCCTTGCCAGATCGCTACGATCAAGCCGATGAACTGGTGCTGCGCCAGCCCGGCGACGGGCGCACGTTGGCGCAGCGCCTGTCCCGGCGTTATGCGTCACGAATCACTGGCGCGTTTGTGGTTCCGGGTCGAGAGGGCTCGTTCGCTCCGTTACCGGAAGACTTGCCCACCGCGTTGGCGAACGCTTTGAAGCTGCGCGGCATCGAGCAGCTCTACAGCCATCAGGCCGAAGCGTGGAAGGCGACCCAGTCCGGTGCGCACGTGGCCATCGTCACGCCCACCGCCTCGGGCAAGACCTTGTGCTACACCTTGCCGGTGATCGCCGCGGCGATGCAATCCCACGCCAAGGCGCTGTACCTGTTTCCGACCAAGGCGCTGGCGCAGGACCAGGTGGCCGAACTGCTGGAACTCAACAAGGCCGGCGAACTGGGCGTCAAAGCCTTCACCTTCGACGGCGACACGCCGGGCGACGCGCGTCAGGCGATCCGACTGCACGGCGACATCGTGGTCAGTAATCCGGACATGCTGCACCAGGCGATCCTGCCGCATCACACCAAGTGGGCACAGTTCTTCGAGAACCTGCGCTACGTGGTGATCGATGAAGTGCATACGTATCGTGGCGTGTTCGGCTCGCACGTGGCCAACGTGATCCGTCGGTTGAAGCGTGTCTGCGCGTTCTACGGGGTCACGCCGCAGTTCATCCTGTGCTCGGCGACGATTGGCAATCCGCGGGAACATGCCGAGGCGCTGATCGAAGACGCCGTCACGGCGATCGGCGAAAGCGGCGCGCCCACCGGTGACAAGCACGTGCTGCTGTGGAACCCGCCGGTGGTGAATCCCGATCTGGGCTTGCGTGCCTCGGCACGTTCGCAGAGCAATCGCATTGCCCGACTGGCGATCAAGTCGGGCATGAAGACGCTGGTGTTCGCGCAGAGCCGCAGCATGGTCGAGGTGCTCACCAAGTACCTCAAGGACGTGTTCGACCACGATCCACGCAAACCGCCGCGCATCCGTTCCTATCGCGGCGGCTACCTGCCGAAGGAACGCCGCGAGGCCGAACGCGCGATGCGCGCTGGCAGCATCGACGGCATCGTCAGCACCTCGGCGCTGGAACTGGGCGTGGACATCGGCAGCCTCGACGTGGTGATTCTCAACGGCTATCCCGGCTCGGTCGCTGCGACCTGGCAACGGTTTGGCCGTGCGGGCCGGCGGCAGCAGGCCGCGCTGGGGGTGCTGGTCGCCAGCTCCGATCCGCTCGACCAATACCTCATCCGTCATCCGGAATTTTTCCAGGGCGCACCGCCGGAGCACGCACGCATCCATCCGGATCAACCGCTGATCCTGCTCGACCATATCCGCTGCGCGGCGTTTGAACTGCCCTTCGTCGGTGACGAAATGTTTGGCACCGAAGTGGCCACGCCATGGCTTGAGGTGCTCGGCGAGGATGGCCTGCTCCATCGCGAGGGCGATCGGTGGGAGTGGATCGCCGACAGCTATCCAGCCATCGCGGTCTCGCTGCGTTCGGTGGCCGACGGCAACTTTGTGGTGGTGGATCGCACCAACGGCCGCCAGACCATCATTGCCGAGGTGGACTTCTCCGCCGTGCCAGTGACCTTGTATGAAGGCGCCATCCACATGATCCAGTCGACGCCGTATCAAGTGGAAAAGCTCGACTGGGAAGGTCGCAAGGCTTATGTCACGCGTACCCAGGCCGACTATTACACCGACGCCATCGACTACACCAAACTGAAGGTACTCGACTGTTTCGAGAGCTCGCATGCCGGTTGCGGTCGCGCCAATCACGGGGAAGTGCACGTGGTACGCCGTGTACCCGGTTACAAGAAAATCCGCTTCTACTCACACGAGAATATTGGCTACGGCCCGGTCAACCTGCCTGACCAGGAGTTGCATACAACAGCGGTGTGGTGGCAACTGGAGCAACCGGTGCTGGCGTCGGCCTTCGAGGACCGTCAACAAGCGCTGGATGGTTTCCTCGGTGCGGCGTATACGCTGCATATCGTTGCCACGGTGGCGGTAATGGCCGACGCGCGCGACCTGCAGAAATCCGTTGGCAGCGGTGACGGTGCCTGGTTTCTCAGTGCCGATATCAGCGGCCGCGGCCAGTTGCGCGGCGATGACGGCCAGCCCACGGCGCTGGCGCCTGATGCGCCGTTCACGCCCACCGTCTATCTCTATGACGCCTTCCCGGGCGGGATCGGTCAAAGCGAACCGTTGTTCCAGCGTCGCGAGGATCTGATCGCGCAATCCATCACGTTGATCGAGCGCTGCGACTGCCGCGCCGGCTGCCCCGCCTGCGTCGGTCCGGTATTGGCCACCGAGGAACGTGCCGCCGACACGCGTGCGCTCCGGATAGCTGACCACGAACACGACAGCGCCACTCCGAAAGCACTGGCCCTGCGCGTATTGGCACTGCTGGTGGCGCTGTGAGTGCCCTGCTCGATCGCATGCGCAAGCTGCGCGAAGAAGCGGGACACAGCACCGTTGCTTCCCGCCCCGTCGTTCAGCTTGCGCCACACGACGTCACGTCAACAAGGGTCACGTCGCCCGCCACGCCGCTGTCGCCCGAGTTGCGCAGGTTGCTCAAACGCCATGCACAACTCAAACGCGAGCCGACCGTTCCCGTATCGACCGATCGAGACGTTCCCGGCATCGAATTGTCGCCGGGCCTGCGCTACACCGAAACCTGCGTGGACTGGCTTCGACCGCCGGCTGTCATCGACGCCGCTTTCGCACGCATGCCGTCCGTTCATCACGACCGCCTGCTGCACTTCGATACCGAAACCACGGGTCTGGCTGGCGGCACCGGCACCCGCGCCTTTATGATCGGCGCCGCCGACTGGATCGATGGCCGCTTTCGCATCCGCCAACTCACCATCACCCGCATGGCCGCCGAAACCGCCATGCTGCGCACCTTCGCGGGCTGGATCAGTGACGACACCACGCTCGTCAGTTACAACGGCAAGTGTTACGACACACCGTTGCTCACCACCCGTTATCGGCTCGCTCGCCTGCCCAACCCGCTCGCTGGTTTGGCCCATATCGACTTGCTGCACCCGGTGCGCCGGCATTGGAAAGGCGAATGGGAAAACTGTCGCCTGGCCACCGCCGAAAGACAACTGCTGGGCGTCGTGCGTGAAGACGACCTGCCCGGGGCCGAAGCGCCCGCAGCGTGGCTGACCTATCTGCGCGGCGGCTCGGCAAGAAATTTGCGGCGGGTCGCCGAACACAACGCACAGGATCTGAAGAGCCTCGCCGGCGTGCTGGTGCACATGGCTCGCATGCAGCGCTGACCTTTGCCCGACACACAAACT
>JALYXN010000602.1 GCA_030947085.1 Pseudomonadota bacterium
TCGAGGGCGACGGCACCTGATCACCACTGCGGGTCGCCACATTGAAGCCCAGACTGCGCACCGCATTCTCCACCAGCCGAAAGCGCTCCGGATGTCGCGGCGCCAGCAGCAGCAGTGCGTCAGGCAGTCGTTTCAGCACCTTCAGGTGCGCGTCGAGTACCGCAAGTTCTTCCCCTTCGTGCGTGCTGGCCGCCATCCACACCGGACGCCGCGGTCCCCAATGCTCACGCATCACGGCGCCCGCCTCCACCGCGCCATCGGGAATGGGCATGTCGAATTTCATGTTTCCGCTCACCACGACCTTTTGCGGGTCGGCGCCCAACAGCCGGTAACGCGCCGCATCGGTGCGTGATTGCGCCGCGATCTTGCTGACGCAGCGCAGGGCCGAACGCGCCAGCCCGCGCATCGGGCGGTAGCCGCGCATGGAACGTTCCGACAGCCGGGCGTTGACGATCATCAGCGGAATCCCGCGATGTCGGCAGGCGAAGTAGAGGTTCGGCCAGATCTCGGTTTCGACGATCAAGGCGAGCCTGGGGCGAATTCTTTTCAGAAACCGGCCCACGGAAAATGGCAGGTCGTAAGGCAGATACACATGGAACACGCTGTCGCCGAACAACTGCCGCACGCGCTGCATGCCGGTAGGGGTCACCGTGGTGATCACGATCGGCGCATTCGGATAATCCCGCTGCAATGCCTTGATCAGGGGTTCGGCAGCGTTCACTTCACCGACCGATACGGCATGGACCCACAGACTGCCGCTGAAACCGGGCGCTTGGAAAAAGCCGAATCGCTCCGGCCAGCGCCGCTGATAGGGTTTGGTGCGCACGCCTCGCGCGATGAGCCGCACCAGCAACAGCGGCGTGACCAGAAACATCGCCAGGGTATAGAGATAGCGCAATGGACGATCCTTGCAGTGAACGCAGGAGTATAACGAGAGCCTTCATTTTTCCGGACCGCGCAGGCAAAACCGGATGGCCGACGTCCCGTTACAATGGGCGCGATGCCAGGCATGCCTCCTCCGATCTTCTCCCCCAAACTGCTTGCACCACGCCACTGGCCGGCGTGGCTGGGCGTGGGCGTGCTCGCTCTCATCGGTCGACTGCCGCCACCGGCACTGGCCTGGCTGGGCCGCCGGCTGGGGGCGCTGGTACGGCGTATTCCGTCTGCGCGCCGTCCGATCGCCGAGGCCAATATCGCCCTGTGCTTTCCCGAACTGAACCTTGCGGCCCGCGCCGCCCTGGTCGATGCCAACCTGCGCGATGTGGGCATGATGCTGGTGGAGTTTGCGCAGGGCTGGATGTGCAGTGACCGCCAGTTGGCCGCCATTCCAGCCCGCATTGAGGGCCTGCACCATCTCGAGTCGGCGCGCGCGCAGGGCAAGGGCGTGCTGCTGGTCGGGGGACATTTTTCGCATCTCGAACTGTCCGCGCGGCTGATTTCGCAGCGCATCCGCATTGCCGGGATGTACCGCAAGATGGCTTCAGCGGTGTTCGAGGCGGTGATTCTCCGCGCACGCCTGGACTACGCCGATGCCATGTTCGACAAGGACGACATCCGCGGTACGGTGAAATACCTGCGCAAGGGCGGAACGCTGTGGTACGCGCCGGATCAGGACATGCGCAGCAAGGACAGCGTGTTCGTGCCGTTCTTCGGCGTACCGGCAGCCACCATCACCGCCACCCATCACCTGGCGCGGATGTCGGGCGCACTGGTGATACCGTTTTTCCATCGACGCCTGCCCAATGGCGAAGGCTATGTCTTGCACCTCGCTGCGCCGCTGGAGAACTTTCCCGGCCCGGACGTGCTGGCCGATACCGCCCGGGTCAATGCGTGCATCGAGCAGATGGTGCGCGAGGCGCCGGAGCAATATCTGTGGGTGCACAAGCGCTTCAAGACGCGGCCGCCCGGCGCGCCGCCGGTTTACTGATCCGAAGGCGGTCGCTGTGACCGACGCTGCCGCGCCTCGTACAATTTGGCGTATTTCAGGAAGGCGTAAAAGGCATGCACGCGGGCGGCGATGAAGCCGGCCCACCCCGAACGGTAGTGGCCACGCAACAGGTAGTAGCGCAGGAAAGCGACGGTGGAATACAGCACCATCCGCAGCCTCAGCCAGCGCAGCTTGCGCGGGCCCAGATCCGCCAGCTGCATACTGGAGTAGCGATTGGCCTTGGACACCCGTCCAGCGATGTCGGCCTCGCCATGGTGATCGATGACGACGTCGAGCACGCCTACGGATCCGTCCACCAGCACCGACTCGTGCACCTCGTGGCCACTCATCCGCGCGTGCTGCCGGTCAAACAGCCGCACGTAGTGATTGAGTCGACTTTGCCGCGACTGCCAACGCCAGAATTGCCATTCGCGCCGCCACAGCTGGAAACCCGCGTGGGTCGGATTGACCAGCGCCTGTTCCAGCACGGCGGCACCATCGGCGGTGACCGACTCGTCTGAGTCCAGCAGCAGCACCCAGCGATGCGCCGCCAGATCGATCACTGCCTGTTTCTGCGCGCTGTAGCCGGCGAAGGGCTGTGCGTGAATGCGCGCGTGGTAGTGGGCGGCGATCGCCAGGGTGGCGTCACGGGAACCGGAGTCCAGCACCACGATCTCATCGGCCCACGTCACACTGCCCAGGCAGGCGTCCAGCGTGTCCGCGTTGTCCAGCGTGGTGACTACCACCGAAAGCCGTTCGCGCTCACTCATGCGCGGCGCTGACATAAAGCGCTGCGCACCACAGCCCAAGCAGCCACGCAAACAACAGCCCCCACCACGCCGAATAGAAGGCCAGATGGGTGTTCAGCGGAAACAGCATCACCCCTAGCGCCAGACTCGCCGGGAAGGCGCGTGTACGTGCCGCCGCACCGACCCGTCGCCAGGCCCGCCAGGCCAGCGCCACGGCGCCCAGCCAGAGCAGCAGTCCGAGGGTGCCGGTTTCGGTAAGAACTTCCAGCACCAGCTGGTGCGCGTGGCAGGCCCCCTGGCCGACACCACAGGCTTCGCCACTGATTACGAAATGGTCATTGGCGGGCGCATACGCAGGATAGGCGTAGCGAAAGCCGCGCACACCCACGCCATTCACCGGATGAGCCGCGATCATGTTGATGCTGGTATGCCAGATATCGAGCCGACCGCTGAGCGCCGCATCGACTGACTGATCGGTACCGTGCAGTGCCAGCAAGGTGCGATCCATCCGCTCATGGAAGCGCGTTGACGTTTTCCAGGCGATGCCGCCGGCCAACGACAGCACGACGACGCCGATGACGCAAAGGCCGGCAAATCGAAGCGGTGATCGCGCCTCGCGCCAGGCGAATCCCAGCGCCACCAGCGCGTAGCAAAGCCATGCCGCGCGAGAACCGGCCATCAGTACCGGCCCCAGTACAAACACGAACGCCAGCAGCAGGCCACGCACGCCCCAGCGTCGCCGCGCCGCCCACAGCGCGAACGGCGACAACACCGCCAGCGTGGGCCCGAGCTTGAGGTTGTCCGCACCAAAGATGCCCGAAACCCGCTCGGCCTCGGCATGACCGCCCAGACTCCAGCCGGTGAATGCCTGCAGCCACGCATCGACGCACCACACTCCCAGCACCACCGCGACCGCGGTGTACAGCGCCTGCAGCCGGTTTTCGCGCCGAATCGCAAAGCAGGCGTAGAGGCCCAACGGCACATAGCGAAGCACGGCCGCCACCGTGCTCCAGCTCTTGCCGGGCATGACCGCGTCGATGGCCGAAATCAGCGCGGCGCCCACATAAGCGGCCAGCAGCCAGAGCAACAAACGCGCGCCGGCATGCTGTTGCAGGGCATGCGGTTGGCGCACAAACAGCATGATGACGCCCAGCAGACACAACAGCGTCCCCAGCTCGGCGCTGCGGCCAAACGGCAGCAGGGCGATCACCAGCCAGAACGGCAACAGGGGCGAACGCAGTGCCGCCTTGATGGCGGGGCCAAACGAAGTCATGCGGGGATCGAATAGGAGACCATGGCGCATTGTAGGCGAGCGCGTCGATCAGGGAAGACTGCAGGGTCAGCGATTGGCGACTTCCTGGTACAACGCCAGTGTGGCCTGCTGCATATCGGTCAGGCGATAGTTCTGTAACGGTGAAATCGGTGGCGCCACCCGCAGCAGCTCGGCCGCGCGTTCCACCAGCCGCTCCCGATCGCCTGGCGGCACCCGACCGGCGGGATACAACTCCGCCAGCAGCTCACCGACGCCGCCGTGGGCGTAACCCAGCACGGGACGGCATAGCGACAAGGCCTCGATCACCGTTCGACCGAACGACTCGGGCTTGTTGGACAGCTGCAGTACCAGCGCCGAGATCGCATAGATGTCGCGTATATCGTGCCGTGGCGCGGTCAGCGCTACCTGCGAGGTCAGCCCCCGGATACGGATCAGATCCCGCAATTCGGCCAGGTACGCCTCGCGACCGGGCTCGATCACGCCAAGCAGCAGCAGACGCGCCTCGATCCCGCGACGTTTCAGGTCGGCCAGCAATTCGATCGCATCGTGATGACCTTTCAGGCGGGTACCGCGCCCCGGCAGGGTCAGCAATGGCGCGCCGGCAAGGGTGGGATATTCAGCGAAAAAGGCTTTTTCCCAGGCGTCGTCCGGCCGATGTCCATAGGGAAATGCCACCGGATCGATCCCGCGCGGGATGACTCGTATCCGGCCGGGTTCTAGCCAGCGGTAATGGCTGAGTGCGTAATCGCGCATCGTTTGCGACACCGCGATGACGCGCTCACCGCGCAGCAGAATCGCGCTGTAGCGCCCTGGCGAATTGAGGCCATGGACGGTGGTGACGAAATGCGGTCGGGGCGTCATTCCTTTCAGGGCCAGCCAGCCCATCCACGCCGGCAGCCGCGAGCGGGCGTGCACGATATCCGGCTTGAGGTCGCGCAACACCCTGCGCAACGCGCCGAGCTTTACCAGCGTGCCCAGCGATTTTCGGCCCAGATCGAGCGTCACGTGCTGGCTGCCCTCGGCCTGCAACTGCGGCAGCAGTCGCCCGCCTGCCGAGACCACGATGGAGCGATGTCCGGCCTGAACCAGCGCCTTGGCAATCTCCAGCGCCGAGCGCTCCGCACCGCCCGAATGCAATGCCGGGATCAGTTGGACAACAGTCAACAGCTTGGCGGGTACGGC
>JALYXN010000512.1 GCA_030947085.1 Pseudomonadota bacterium
TCCCACATCTGCAGCACGCCGCCGGGGAACAGGCTCGACGCGCCGTCAACATCAACTTGCCCTTCGTCGCCTTGACGAAATCCCATGCATCGAGAGTCAACAGGGCTAGCGGCACCACCTCCATTACCGAGAACATTGCCGACAAGGCCATGTTGAAGTTGCTTTGACCGCTGAAATACCAGTGATGCCCGTTACCGACCAGTCCGCCCAGGAAATACGGGATCGGTCGAAGTAGATCACCCGCCGCCGAAAGCAAAGCCATCGACCGCGCGGCGTCTTAGTTCAGTTCGCCCATCAACGCATATGATGAAGATTCAACCGTCCCGGACCGAGCCCGTCAGCGCTGCAGCAGCGACAACTTATCCGGCACCCCGTTCCAGCTGGCGGCGTCCTCCATCGCGGCGATCTCGCTGGTTAGCACCGGCCACTTCGGCGCCAGCTCGGCGTTGATGGCGAGGAAACCCTCCTGCCCGGCGGGAACGTCCAGCTCGGGAAAGATGGCGTCCACCGGACACTCTTCCACGCACAGGGTGCAATCAATGCATTCGTCCGGATCGATCACTAGAAAGTTCGGTCCCGCGTGAAAGCAGTCCACCGGGCATACCTCGACGCAGTCGGTGTACTTGCAGTTGATGCAGTTGTCAGTGACGACGTGTGTCATCCAGCCTCCGTCAGCGTTTGTTGTCATGTACAGTCTGACCTTGATCACCAGCGCCGCCCTTGATCCAGGTCAACCCGCCCGATCCGGCACTCGCCACCACGATGTCGGCGCGGTCATGGTGATGAGGCCGGCGGCTTCGCCGATGGCAAACCCGCCTTCGGCATCAGCCCTTCCGCGACCGATTGCCGCATCAACTTGATCGTGGTCAAGGCGCGAACACGTAAAATTTCCGATACTGACGGTATCGATCAGGGGTCCCGGATGCCAAATACCGAGTATTACAACGACAAGGTGGTACGACAGTTCCTGCTGGCTGCCGCGGTGTGGGGCATCGTCGGCATGTCAGTCGGTGTCTATATCGCCGCCGAGCTGATGTGGCCGGCGCTCAACTTCAACCTGCCGTGGATCACCTTCAGCCGGTTGCGACCTGACCACACCTTCGGCGTGATCTTTGCCTTCGGCGGTTCGGCGCTGATCGGCACCTGCTACTACGTGGTGCAGCGCACCGGCCACGCCCGACTGGCGCTGGGCCGGCTGGCCGGCTTTACGTTCTGGGGCTGGCAGCTGATCTGCGTGCTGGCGATGATCACGATGCCGTTGGGGCTGACCCAGAGTAAGGAATATGCCGAACCGGAATGGTTCATTGATATTCTCATCGCTGTGGTGTGGGTGAGCTTCGGCGTGGTGTTCTTCGCCAGCCTGGCGCGCCGAAGGATCAAGCACATCTACGTGGCGAACTGGTACTACGGCGCGCTCATCATTGCGGTTGGCCTGTTGCACATCGTCAACAACCTCGCGCTGCCCGTGTCCTGGACCAAGTCGTATCCGATCTACTCCGGTGTGGTCGATGCGATGGTGCAGTGGTGGTACGGCCACAACGCGGTGGCGTTCTTCCTCACCGCCGGCTTCCTCGGCATGATGTACTACTTCGTGCCGCGCCAGGCGCAGCAGCCGCTGTGGAGCTACCGTTTCTCGATCGTCAATTTCTGGGCGCTGATCTCGGTCTACATGTGGGCCGGCGCGCACCACCTGATGTATACCGCGCTGCCCGACTGGGTGCAGTCGGTCGGCATGGCGTTCTCGCTGGTGTTGCTGATGCCGAGCCTGGGTTCGGCGGCGAATGGCCTGCTCACCTTCAATGGCTCGTGGCATCGACTCAGGAGCGACCCAGCCGCGAAATTCATGGTGATGTCGCTGGTGTTCTACGCCGCTGCCACGTTCGAAGGCTCGATGATGGCGATCAAGACGGTGAACTCGCTGTCGCACTATACCGACTGGACGATCGCCCATGTGCACTCGGGCGCGCTCGGCTGGGTCGCAATGATCACCATCGGATCGCTCTATGCGATGGCGCCGCGTGCGCTGGGCCGGCCGGAGATGTATTCGCACAAAGGTATGGAAGTGCATTTCTGGCTGCACATGATCGGCACGCTGCTTTACGTCGGTGCCATGTGGACTGCCGGTGTCACCGAGGGCCTGATGTGGCGCGCGACCCAGCCTGATGGCTCGCTCACCTATGCGTTCATCGACAGCCTGATCGCGGTCAAGCCGATGTACATCATCCGCTGGCTCGGTGGCGTGTTAATCCTCATCGGCATGGTGGTCATGGCGTGGAACCTGTGGCATACCGCGGCTGATGCCCGCGCCCACCTGATCAAGCCGATCCCGGTACCAATTCCGGAACCTGACCCCAACCAAGTGCCCGGCCCGTTGCCGGCCGAAGGCTGAGGATATCGTCATGGCTTACCGACACTTTGAACTCATCGAAAAGCACGCCGGCCTGCTGGGTATCCTGATCGCCATCATGGTGTCGATCGGCGGCCTGGCGGAAATCACGCCGCTGTTCATGCAGGCGCATTCAGTGAAGGCGCCACCGGGCGTCAACCCGTATGACGCGCTGCGCCTTGCCGGTCGCGACGTGTACGTGCGCGAAGGTTGCTATCTGTGTCATTCGCAGATGATTCGCGCGCTACGCGCTGAAACCCAGCGCTACGGACATTTTTCCACCGCCGAGGAATCCGTTTACGACCGACCGTTCCAGTGGGGCTCGAAACGTACCGGACCGGATCTGGCGCGGGTCGGCGGCAAGTACACCGATGCCTGGCAGCAGATGCATCTGGAGAATCCGCAACAGCTGGTGCCCGAGTCGAACATGCCTTCCTATCCATGGCTCGAACACAGCAAGCTCGATGCCGCCGATGTACAGGCTCGCATGCGCACACTTCGCCGACTGGGTGATCCCTATACGGACAAGGACATTGCACAGGCGCCTGAGGCGGTGAAGGACAAGACCGAAATGGATGCGCTGATTGCCTACCTGCAGGGTCTGGGGATCAGGAACGAGCCAGCAGCGACCGTACCCGTTCCCGTCGGCCATGGAGTCACGACGCCATGAATCCAATCTGGGGTCACATCATCGGTGTGGTGACGGTTGTGCTATTGCTGACTTTCATCGGCATCTGGATCTGGGCATGGCGCAAGCGCCATCGCGCTACCTTTCAGCGCATGTCCAGGATTCCGCTAGAGGATTCGCCCGAGACGACTCCGGCCGAGGCGACGGATGCGGCAAGGGAGCAACAGCGATGAGCAATGGATGGTCACTGTGGGTGATGGGTCTGATCGTCTTGAACATGGGTATCACCCTGTTCCTGTTTCTGTGGGCCCCACGGGCAAAGATCCCGACCCTGCCAGATCACACCAGCGGACACGTGTGGGCCCATGGCACGCTGCGCGAAGGCGTGCGCAAATTGCCAGCTTGGTGGCTCCTGTTCTCCAGCGGGATGTTCATTTGTGGCTTCACTTACCTGGCGCTGTATCCGGGTTTCGGCAATCACAAGGGCATTCTGGGGTGGACCTCGCACGATGAACTGGCTCGCGACGAAGCCGCCAACAACGCGAAGATGGATGATCTGCTGGTGCGGTTCCGTCAATACCCGGTGGAACGACTGGCCAACGATCCGGCCGCGCTGCAAATGGGCGGGCGCCTGTTCGTCGACAACTGTGCCGCCTGCCACGGTCGTGGCGGCTACGGTAACTGGAAGCTGGGTGCGCCCAGCCTGATCGACGACGATTGGCTCTATGGCGGCAGTGGCAAGGACATCCTGGCCAGCATCCACGACGGTCGCAGCGGCTTGATGCCGCCCTGGGCCAGCCTGGGCGAGGACAACGTCAAGAATCTCGCCCAGTACGTGTTGAGTCTTTCCGGCTCACCGCACGACGACGCCAAGGCAGCGGCGGCCAAGCCGTTGTTCACCACCTGCGCTGCCTGTCATGGCGCCGAAGGCAAGGGCAACCCGGCGCTCGGCGCACCGAACCTGACCGACCACATCTGGCTGCACGGCGGCAAACTGGCGGACATCGAACGCAGCATCGGCGGTGGTCGCCAGGGCGCGATGCCGGCGTGGAGCAAACGTCTATCCGACGACCAGGTCCGCGTGCTGGCAGCCTACGTCTACCACCTGTCTCACCAGGGCATCGCACCAAAAAAAGGCCATGACGACTCCTGACCATCATCGCGAGCCTGCTCATCCGGGCTGGTATCGCCAACCCATTGTCTGGCTCGGCGCTGCCCTGTTCGTGATATCGATGGCCGGTTGCATCTGGATCATCGTCGCGGGAAGCCGGCATACCGACGAAGCACTCGAGGCCGGTCATACCGTGCTGGGAGTACCCGTCACGGCGCACAGCTCGCACGCGCCGAAACCCGCAACGCCCGAGCCATGAGTGCCGCCACGGCATGGGCAAATCCTTCGCTGGCTGCGCAGGTGATTCGTCATCGACGTGATGGCTGCAGTGAAGTGGCACTGCGGGTCGGAACACTGGAGGACAGGCGCCGGCTGCTGTGGCTGCAACAACGCATTCAAGCGCTGCCGGGTGTGCGGCGTGTGGCGGTAGACCGCGCGGCACAACGCGTCCGGGTGATCTGGGATCCCGGCTCGACGTCGCTGCCCGGGCTCATCGAAAGCTTCGAACAGGCCGGCTACGCAGCCACCCCGCTGCAGCAGAACCACATCGCCGATACCCGCGAAGCGGAGATGCACGACGCCCTCAAACGGCTGCTGGTCGCCGGCATGTGTGCCATGCAGGTGATGACATATGCCTTCGTCATCTACATCGGCGCCGTCGATTTCGTCGACTTCAGCACCCGCAATTTGTTTCGCTGGCTGGGGTTGCTGACCTCGATTCCGCTGGTGTTCTACTCGGCGTTCCCGTTCTATCGCGACGCCGCCAGCGAGCTGCGCCGACGCACGCTCGGCATCAACCTGCCAGTCGCACTGGCGGTCAGTCTGGTCTTTGTCGCCAGCGCCTTCAATACCTTGCGCGGCCAGGGCGAAATCTACTTCGACTCGATCAGCATGTTCGTCTTTGTGCTGCTCGCCGCGCGCTACCTGGAGCTGAGATCGCGCCAGCACAGCCGTGCGCTGGGCGATGCTGCCATTGATGCGACACCCATGCTGGCGGCGCGTCGACGCGCCGATGGCAAACTGGAAACCGTGGCCGCCATGACCCTGCAACCGGGTGATCTGGTGCATGTCGCCGAAGGGCGTACAGTGCCTGCCGACGGCGAATTGCTCAGCGCGCAAGCAAGACTGGATGAAGCCCTGTGGTCGGGCGAATCGCGCGCGGTCGAGCGGCGGCAGGGTGAACACGTGATCGCCGGCAGCGTGCTGCTGACCGGACCGGCCGAAATTCGCGTCGAGCGCACCGCGGCCAATAGCGCCGCGGCCCATCTGCACGACCTGTCTGCGCGCGTAAGCCGGGTGGATAAACCGCAAAGCGATCCCGCCGTCGCACGTTTTGTCGGCCGTGTGCTGCTGCTGACCGGCCTTACCGCACTGGGCTGGCTGATCTTCGACCCTGCCCGGGCGTTTGAAGCAACGGTTGCCGTACTCGTGGTCGCCTGCCCCTGTGCCTTTGCCTTGTCTGCTCCGGCGACCCTGGCGCGGACGCTTGGCAAGCTGGCCGCTCGCGGCGTATTAGTCACCCGGTCGGATGCGCTGGATCGTCTGGCGCGGGCGGATCTGGCCATGTTCGACAAGACCGGCACGCTGGGCATACCGCAACTGGATGCCGACTCGATTGATCCGCGCCGCGGATTCAGCCGTGTGCAAGTGCTTCAGTGGGCCGCAGCGCTGGCGCACGAGAGTTCCCACCCGCTGGCACAGGCAGTGACCAATGCCGCTCGGAAGCTGGGCCAGCCTGTACGCGCCGATCGCGTGCAAGTCGTCGATGGCAGCGGCATTGTGGGTGAGATTGAGGGGCGGCAACTGCGACTGGGTCGCGCAAGTTTCGTCGGTGGACTGGATGCTCAGCCAAACGCGCAGAGCCAGGACGATGCCCTCGTGCTGGGCGATTCAGAGGGTGTGCTGGCCGTGTTCCATCTGAGCGAGCAACCACGGCCTACGGCACTCCACACGGTCGACATGCTGCAAAGGGACGGCGTGACCGTGCTGATTGCCAGCGGCGACGCCGAGACTCGGGTCGCCGCGATGGCTCAGCGCCTGGGAGTCATCGAGTGGACCTCGCGACAGTCACCGGCAGACAAGCTCTCGCGTCTGCAGCAGGCACGCGCTGCCGGTCACGTCACCTTGGCCGTGGGGGACGGCAGCAACGACGCTCCCCTACTGGCCGCCGCCGACGTCTCCGCAGCGCTTTCCAGCGGCACCGATCTGGCCCAGTCCAATGCTGATTTGATCCTTCTGGATGGCCGTCTGGATGGCTTGCTCGATGCACGATTCCTCGCCCGCCAGGCACAGTCCATCGTGGCGCAGAGCCGCCACTGGGCACTGGTCTACAACTTCTGCGCGATACCGTTCGCGGCACTGGGATTCGTGCCGCCATGGCTGGCCGGCATTGGGATGTCGCTCAGTTCGCTCTTCGTGGTGCTGAATGCGCTGCGGGCAGGCGCCGACGGGACCATCGAGCCGACATCGCGGGAACGGCCGATACCCGCATGAATATCCTGCTGGTGCTGATCCCCGTGACTTTGCTGGTCATCGTGATTGCAGTGGCGCTGTTCTTCTGGGCGGTCAACCACCAACAGTTCGACGACCTGGACAGTCCGGCCGTGTTGCCACTAATGGACGATCCCTTACCCGATCCAGCGACGTTGCCTCAGCCCGACCCAGAACAGGCACTGCTGGACGTAGGTGAGACGGAACACCAGACGCTGGAAGGGTCCGTGCTGGAACAGCCGCGAGGCCACATCCACTTCCCGCATGATCCAGATCAAGGCTGACAACCTCCACGCATCGGACAATGGCTCGAGACATCCTGAGCCAACCGGAGTTCTAAAATGCGTCGAATTATCACACTTGCCCTGCTGGGCCTGTTGTCCATGCCACTGCTGGCTGCTGAATGCGCGACCACGGTCGAGGCCAATGACGCCATGCAGTACAACACCAAGACCATCACCGTGCCCAAGACCTGCAAGTCATTCAAGGTGACCTTGAAGCACACCGGCAAGCTGCCGGTGACCGCGATGGGCCACAACTGGGTGCTGTCGCACAGCAGCGACGAAACCGGCGTCATCGCCGACGGCATGAAGGCCGGCGCCAGCAACAACTACGAGAAGCCCGGCGACGCGCGCATCATCGCCCACACCAAACTGATCGGCGGCGGCGAATCCGATACCACC
>JALYXN010000604.1 GCA_030947085.1 Pseudomonadota bacterium
ATCTGAAGCAGACGCAGTGGCGCGCACGCGGCCGCGGATTCTACATCGACAAGCTGCCAACCAATGTGCAGATGGTCGCGTTCATCCGCAAGGCACTTCCACACGCGCCCATCCTGCAGATGGTGCGCGACCCGGTCGACACCTGCTTTTCCAACTTCAAGGCGATGTTTGGCAATGTGTCGCCGTACAGCTACGACCTGCAGGCGCTGGCCGACTATTACCGACACTACGCACGACTGATCGCGCACTGGAGACAACAGCTTCCGGGCGTGATGCTGGATGTTTCCTACGCTGAACTGGTGAGCGATCCGGAGCGGGTGCTGCGACAGGTGCTGGCGCATTGCGGGCTGCCGTTCGAGCCGGGCTGCTTGCAACCGGAACACAACGCATCACCGGTTGCGACGCCAAGCAGCACGCAGGTCCGCGAGTCAATCCATATCCGTGGCATCGGCCAGTGGCGTCATTACGCGCAGCAACTCGAGCCTTTGCGAAAGGCACTGGCCGCACCCGCTGATTGAGTCGACACGGGCGCTAGCTTAGCGAGCCCGTGGCGACTGATCGCATCAAGGGCTGTAGCGCAGGGTCAGGAAGCCGCTGCGGCCGGGCTGGTTGAAGTAGTAGGCGGTTTCGTAGTCGCGGTCGAACACGTTGGTCAGGCGTGCCTCCACCTGCCAGCCTGCTGCGAAGTGCCAGCTGGCCCGAAGGTCAGTGGTGGAGTATCCGCTCAGTGGATGGCTATTGGCCGCATCGTCATAGCTGCGACCGGCGCCGTTGACGGTAGCGCCAAGGCCGAACGCGCCAAAGCGACGATCCAGATCGATTCGCGCGGTGTGCTCCGGGCGACGTGGCAGCACGTTGCCGTCGTTGGCGCCGCCATCTTCGTTGCGCGGCTGCAGCCAGGTCAGATAACCCTGCCACTGCCAGCCGGCGAGGGTCACCCCGAGCTGCCCTTCGACACCGCGGATACGCGCCTTGCTGATGTTCGACGGGAAGTAACTGGCGTCCAGCGCGATCAATTGATCGATGCGGGTCTGGTAAGCGTTGACCGCCCAGTTCCACGTACCCAGCTGCTGACTGAGACCGAGCTCGGCGCTGCGCGAGGTTTCCGGTTTCAGCTCCGGATTGCCGCTGCCGTACGGGTAGTAGAGATCGTTGAAGGTCGGCGCATGAAAGGCGCTGCCATAACTGGCCGACAGCTTCAGGCCATGATCAAAGTGATAGCCCCAAGCCGCCGCGCCGGTGTTGTGATCGCCGTACTGGCTGTTGTGATCGCGTCGCGCCGACAGCTGCACTTCGTTGCGGCCGAAGCTGCCCTGATACTGCACGTAGCCGCCGGTATCGTGGCGACGGGTGGCCAGATAACCGGTATCGCTATCGATCTTTTCGCCTTGCCAGTCGACGCCGACCGCCAACAGCTGGTCGTCGGCAAAGCTGATGTCGTTCTGCCACGAGGCCTGATTGCGGCGCGAGTAGATGTAGCCGACGAAATCCTGGTTTTCGTAGTTGTCATAGCGGTCCAGATTCTGGCCCACACTCAGCGTGCTCTTCCATGCCTCCAGCGGGTTGATACTGAACGCCGAACCGGCGGTTTGCTGCACGGTGCGGCTGCGATTCTGATAGCTGCCATCGAAGTGGATTTCGCCCAGACTGCGCAACCAGCTGCCGCTCAACTCGGCACCGTTGTCCCAACGGTAACCGCCGTTGGCGATCAGGTTCTTGTTGTCGTAGGCGTCGCGATCCGGTTCGTTGGTGAAGCAGCCGGCGAACACGTCACCGGCACCGACGCGGCAGGCGTTGATGCCACGCGTGTGCTGGGCGCCGACGCCGAGGTTGTACCAGGCGTGGTCGCTGCCGCCGGACAAACCGAACTGACCACGCAGCAGATTTTCGCTGCCGGTGGTGACGCTGAACGATGGACGCAACCCGCCATCGCGCGAACCGTGGCGGGTGAATATCTGAATCACCCCGCCAATCGCGTCGGCGCCGTACAGGCTCGAGCGCGGGCCACGCACGATCTCGATCCGCTCGATCTGCTCCACCGGCAGCTGTTCGAATGCGGCCAGACCGTTGCCCACCGAGCCGATCCGCACACCGTCGATCAGCACCAGCGTGTGCGAGGAATTGGTGCCACGCAGGAACAGCGAGGTCTGTTGGCCGATGCCACCGGAGCTGGCGAAGCTCACCCCTGGCAAGCCGGTGAGCAGATCCGACACCGACAGCGGCTGCAGCCGCTCGATGTCGGCGCGGGTAATCACACTGACGGATGACAGCGCATCATCGGCGGTAATGGGCGTACGCGTGGCGGTGACGATCACCGGGTCCAGCCCGGCCGCGTCGTTCTGATCGGCGGCATGCGCCGTCATAACGCAGCCCAGCAGGGCCGCTGTCAACAAGGTCTTCTTCAATGTCTGTTCCTTAAGCCGCGCGCCCGCGCACGGCGTCATGATCAATGAGCCGGCAGCAAGCGGGAAAAAGACAGAACGACGGGCAGGCGGGATCGACCAACGCGTGGTTCGGCCTCGCCCTCCGCGAGCCACCAGGAATCGTTCAGGCCGGTCTCCGGGCTGACGAGTGACACGCGGCGATCCGCCTGTCCCGAACAGCGCCTTCCCGTGCTTCGCACAGTGGCGTCCGCTGATCGTGATTCTCGCTTACCGTTGCGGGGGCAGCGCCGGCCTTGCAGTGTCTTGAACACCACGCACCGGCTTCCCGTTTCATCCCTTAAGCGAAAGCCTTCGGGACACCTGAACCGCGCCACTGTAACTTCGGACGGCTGTTTCAGCAATGCGGAAGATGGCAGATGGCATGCAATCAAGTAGCGAGGCTCTTCGTCATGGCATGACTCAGAAGCATCGCGCACAAGTTGCGCTCCTTGTACCTTGATCTTCACCGGTAGCTTTGGTTATACCGGGAATGTTTCCGGGGAAGCCGTGCGCTCCTTGAGGCAGCTTTGACTGACCTCGTGTGTAGAGTGGCTCCCCGCCCCATTCGCAGAGCACGAAGAGTGTCCCGAGCCGTTGAGCCAGCGTGACAAGGCAGTGCCGCGAAGATGCGGGGTCGGGGAACCGGAAACCATCCTAAACCACGCGGAGAGGTCAATCCATCATGTCGTCATCAACCCAACCCACCTTGCTGGCACTGGATATCGGTGCCAAACAACATGCCTTTGCCTGGGAGCACGCATCGCATCAGAACACCGGCGTCGTCCCCAACGAGCCTAAGGCCTTGAGATCATTTCTGACTACGTTGATGCGCCGCACCGGCAGGCTGAACGTGCTGGTCGAAGCGACGGGCGTGTACTACCTCGACGTGGCCATGCTAGCGGTCGAGCTCGGCGCTCAGGTCTGCGTGGTCAATCCCAAGGCGGCTCACAACTTCGCCAAAGCCATGCAGCAACGTAGCAAGACCGACCGTCTCGATGCGGCCATGCTGCTGGACTTCCTTAAGCGCATGCCGTTCACGTCATGGACGCCACCACGCAAGGCGCTACTGGAACTGCGGCACTACGGCCGCTATCTGACCCAGCTGACCGGCGAGACCACCGCCGCCCGCAACCGCCTGCATGCGCTATGCAGCACCCAATCTAGCCCAGCCTATCTGCGTGCCGATCTCAAGCGCTTTATCGCGTCGATGGAAAAGCGCATCACACGCATTCGTACGCAGGCCCTGACACTCATCAAGGCCGATGCCGCCCTGTACGAGCGATTCCAGGCGCTGACGACCATCGTGGGTGTGGCCGATATCTCCGCCGCCGCTTTGCTCAGCGAGCTGTCGACGATGCCACCGAGCTTGACCAGCCGCGCCTGCGTTTGTCACGCCGGACTGGACCCACGCGTGTACGAATCGGGCACCAGCGTGTACAAAGCGCCGCGCATCTCCAAGCACGGCAACAAATACCTGCGTCGCGCCCTGTTCCATCCAGCGCTGACCGCTGGCGTGCATGACCCGCGAGCCAAGGCCTTCAAGGAACGCCTGATCGGTCGAGGCAAACGAAAGATGCAGGCCAACGTCGCCATCATGCGCAAAATGCTCCCCGCCGCGTGGGCTATCGCCAACGATCCGCAGCCTTATGACGCCAGCAAGCTTTACGCCGAGGTCGACGTCGAAAAGGTTTGACAGGGAACAGAGTGTCTACATACCCGTTATGCCAGCGATCCAACTGCGGGCGACGCGATAATCATTATCGAGGGCCACCAGATCAGCCTGGTAACCCACAGCAATTCGGCCATGCGTGGCGCCCAGACCGAGGAACTCGGCCGGGTAGGTGCTGGCCATGCGCGCTGCTTCTTCCAGCGGCAGGCCGAGCATCTGCACGCTGTTGCGCACGGCGGTGGTCATGTCCAGTGCGGAGCCGGCCAGCACGCCGGCAGCGGACTGGCAGACACCATCCTTGACGATGATCGTTTCGCCGTTGAGCACGTACTCGGGTGACGCGCTGCCCACCGGCGGCATGGCGTCGGTGACCAGCATCATCTTGCCGCGAGCCTTGGCCGCGATCGCTACGCGCAGGCTGGCCGGATGCACGTGCACACCGTCGACGATGATGCCGCACCAGCTGTCGGCGTCGTCAAGCGCGGCACCGACCACGCCGGGCTCGCGGCTGCCGAACGGCGTCATCGCATTGAACAAATGGGTGAAGCCGCGCACGCCGGCGGCAAGCGCCGCGCGGGTGGTGTCGTAGTCGGCCGCGGTGTGACCGGCGCAGACGATGAGGCCCGCGGCGGCCAACTCGCCGATGTGTTTTGGCGACACCTGGTCCGGCGCCAGCGTGATCAGCCGCACGCCGCGACGGGGCGCCGTCAGTCGCGCCAGATCCTCGTCGTCGGGGATGTGGAAAAACTTCGAGTCATGTACGCCCTTGCGTGCCGGCGCCAGATACGGGCCCTCCAGATGGATGCCGAGCAGTCCCGGCACGCCTTCGGCCAACGCCTGTTCCACCGCCGCCAGTGCCGCCTGCATCACGCCGACCTCGTCGCTGATCAGGGTCGGCAGAAAACCGGTGGTACCGAACTGGCGGTGCGCTGCGCCGATGGCGCGGATGGCATCGACCGTCGGCGCATCGTTGAACAACACCCCACCACCACCGTTGACCTGCACATCGATAAAGCCCGGCAACAGCATCGCGCCGTGCAAGTCGTGCTGCGCCATGTCGTCAAGGCGCGGTTCCGACGACGGCAACAGTTCGGCGATACGTCCCCCATCGATCACCACGGCAACATCATTCCACCAACCGGTCGGGGTAAGCACGCGAGCATTGATAAGGGCAGTAGTCATGGATCGATTCACAAGATGAGGCAATTGTGGGAGCGGCTTCAGCCGCGATGATCTTCAATTCGTTGGGCGCATAGATGCAAAAGCATCGCGGCTGAAGC
>JALYXN010000559.1 GCA_030947085.1 Pseudomonadota bacterium
ATCCGCACGCGTTTTCGTACCGGATGGCGCAGCTCTACCTGGACCTCGACGAAGTCGATCAGGTATTCGATCAGCGTTGGCTGTGGTCAAGCAAGGGTCGCAACGTCGCGCAGTTTCGTCGCAGCGATTACATGGACCCGCCGGACATGCCGCTCGCTGAAGCCGTGCGTCAGCGGATAGAAAAGGCCACTGGCAAGCGTCACCAGGGCCCGATCCGCCTGCTTACGCATCTGCGCTATGTCGGCGTGGTCTTCAATCCCGTCAGCTTCTATTACTGCTTCGCCGAAGATGGCATCAGGCTGGAATACATCGTGGCCGAGATCACCAACACGCCGTGGAAGGAGCGTCACGCCTACGTGCTGCCGATGGAAACGGCCACGGTCCACGGTCGCGCCCTGCAATGGTCGTTTCCCAAGGCCTTTCATGTCTCGCCGTTCATGCCGATGGAGCGCGAGTATGACTGGCGCTTCACCGCGCCATCGGATCACCTGCACGTGCACATGGCGGTCAGGCGCGAGGGTGAACGCGAGTTCGACGCCAGCCTGATGCTTCGACGCCGCCCGCTGGACAGCGCGTCGCTCGCGCGCGTGCTGTGGCGTTATCCGCTGATGACCGCTCAGGTTGTCGGCGCCATTCATTGGCAGGCATTGCGGCTGTGGCTCAAGCGCAATCCCGTCCACGATCATCCGGCTGTCAATTGAGGCGGCGGCGTACCCGAGGTCAGCCATGAACGTCATTGCCAAAGCATCCGACGATACCCGTCCCGAGATGGGCAGACTCGACAGCTTTCTGCGTGGGCAACTGCTGGGTCAGATGGCCGAGTTGAAACAGGGCCAGCTATTTCTCACCGATGCCTGCGGTCGTACGGCACTGGGCGAGCCTGATTTGTCGTCCTCGAAGCTGCAGGTGCACATCGAGGTGCTCGATCCGGGGTTCTACCGCGCCGTGGCGATGAACGGCAGCGTAGGCGCCGGTGAGGCGTGGATGGATGGCCTGTGGCGCTGCGACGACCTGGTCGGTCTGATTCAGCTGCTGGTGCGCAATCGCGACATGCTCGACGGCATGGAAAGTGGTCTAGCCCGCCTCGGTGGCTTGGCGATGCGCAGCTGGCACGCGCTGCGCCGCAATACCGTGGCGGGCAGCCGCAAGAATATCGCCGCGCACTATGACCTCGGCAACGATTTTTTCGAACTGTTCCTGTCGCCGGACCTGATGTATTCCTCGGCGATCTGGACCGATCCGGCGGACACGCTGGAGGTCGCGTCGGAGCGCAAGCTGGAACGAATCTGCCAGAAGCTCGACCTGAAGCCTACCGATCGCGTGGTCGAGATTGGCACCGGTTGGGGCGGCTTTGCACTGTATGCGGCCACGCACTATGGCTGCCACGTCACCACCACCACCATTTCGCAGGAGCAGCACGCGCTGGCCAGCAAGCGTGTCGCCGACGCCGGCATGAGCGCTCACGTCGACCTGCTGCTCGAGGACTATCGCGACCTGCGTGGTCAGTACGACAAGCTCGTCTCGATCGAAATGGTCGAGGCCATCGGCGCGGAGTATCTGGATACCTATTTCAAGCAGCTGGGCGACTTGTTGAAACCCGACGGGCTGGCGCTGGTGCAGGCGATCACGATCGAGGATCACCGCTACCAACAGGCGCTCAGCTCGGTCGACTTCATCAAGCGCCATGTCTTTCCCGGCAGCTTCATCCCCTCGATCAACGCCCTGTTGGCGTCCAAGACACACGTCAGCGACCTGGCCCTGGTGCACCTGGAGGACTTCGGCCAGTCGTACGCGTTGACGCTGAAAGCCTGGCGCGAACGCTTCTTGTCGAAGTTGCCGCAAGTGCGCGCCCAAGGCTTCGACGAACGCTTCATCCGCATGTGGGAGTTCCATCTGGCCTACTGCGAAGGCGGCTTCCGCGAGCGCTCGATCGGCGTCGCCCACCTGCTGATGTCGCGCCCTGGCAACTGCCGTCCGGCCCTGCTGCCGGAACTGGAACCCGGCGACGGCCTGCCTGCATGACCTTCTGGCTCAGCCTGATCGGTTATCAGTTGGTGTGGTTTGCCGCCGTCATCGGCGCGGCCCATGGGCTGGCGTGGCCGGGCATGGTTGGCCTGTTGATCTACGCATCGATCCAGTTAGCGCTGGC
>JALYXN010000564.1 GCA_030947085.1 Pseudomonadota bacterium
GCCATGCCCGCCATCGAACTGCTGCAGGCGCGCAAGCTGCCCTTTCTGGTGTTGTCCGGCACCGATCCATCGCCCTTCCGCGCCCCGCATCCGCAGGTGATCACGATGGGCAAGCCGTTCGACAAGACGGCGCTGGAAGACGCGGTGCGTGCGCTGCTTGGCCTTTGAGCCGCAACGCTCAGTCGGCGACGTCGGCCACCAGACGGTCGAGTTCGGACTTCAGCATCGCTCCGTTCTGACGCAGCCAGTCGCGTTGCTCGCGCCAGCCCGGCAGGAGATTTTCCACCTGGGCCCAGAATCGCGGTGAATGATTGCGCACCTTGAGGTGACACAGCTCGTGCACCAGCACGTAGCGCAATGCTGGCGGGGGTGCCAGCGCCAGTGCCAGGTCGAGGTTGATCCGGTCGCGGGTATCCAGACTGCCCCACAGGCTTTTCATCGGGCGGATCCGCAGCGCCGTCGGCGCCAGCCCCAATTGCGGCACATAGCCGGCAAGCCAGCGCGAGACATCACGACGGATCAGCGCCTCCAGATGCGACGCGATCAGCCCGCGGGCGATCGGCAGTGCGCGGGTGTGCGGGCGTGGAATCACCAGGTTGATGCCGCCGACGCTGACCTCGATCTTCGGGTAGGCACCTTCGACCCAGTCCAGTTCGACTTCCTCGCCGCGCAGCGGGAAGCGGCAGACATAACCTACCCGAAGCGGCGGCAGCGGCGTGACCAGCAGCTTCAGCTCGTCGAGTTTCTGCTCCAGCCAGTCGGCGTGGCTGCGCAGAAATGCGCTGACCTTGCCGGGGTGGGTGCCGGGGGGATAGGTAACCCGGGCTCCTTTGGGCGTTACCGTAAGACGCAGGCGGCGCGCGCGTGGATGGGCCGACTTCAGGACCTGAATGGTGCTGCCGCCCGTCGTTGCCAGTTCCAGCCAGTCGCCTTCCCGTTGCTGCGCCATGAGTGTGCCGTCGTCGCCTCGGACTGTTCGAATACCGTGGAAGTGCGTGCCGCCAGCAAGCGGCCGGACGTCCAGTATGGCGGTATCGCGCAGCGGTGCGCCCGGTTACCCGGCGCACCGCGGTGGTCGTTCAGCTGTCGGCGGGCCGCGGCAGGCCGAACCATTCCTCGAGTTTGCCCAGCAGCCGCTCCAGCTCCAGCGTCAACAAGGCGAAGCTCGCATCCATCTCGGCCCTGGCATCCTGCTGGCTGTCGCCGAGTTCGTCCATGACCACGTCGAGAAACTTCAGCTTGCGGATGATCAGGTCCTCGCCCAGCACGAAGGTGATGCGATCGTCGAAGGTGAGGCCAAGCAGAAACACCTGCTTGCCGTTGCGCAGGTGCTCCTTCACCTCCTCGGCATCCAGATCCTGGCGCCGACAGCGCGCGATGGCGCCGGTGGCGGTGGCCGGATCGCGCAACTCGCATTCGTCACCGAGCGCGAGGCCGGCCGGCAGGTTGCCGGTGCTGAGCCAGTCGGTCATCAGCACGCGCGGGCCTTCCTCCGGCGCCAACGGCACGGCGGGAAAACTGCCGAGGGCTTCGCGGATCTGGGTCAGCGCGTTCTCGGCCGACTTGCGGCTGGAGGTATCCAGCACCAGCCAGCCATTCTTCTTGTCGACGTAGGCCGACATGCGCGAGTTGCGCACGAACGCGCGCGGCAGCAGCTCGGTCAGCAGATCCTCCTTGATCCGCTTGCGCTCGCGGCCGCCGACCTTGCGATCTTCTTCCTCGGCGATCTTCTGCACCTTGCGCTGCAGTTCGTCGTTGATCACCGCGGCGGGAAGGATCTTGTCCTCGCCACCGACGGTCAGCAGCGTGCACTGCTTGACGGCATGCGTCAGCGGCTCGTGCTCGCCACGACCTACCGGCGGCACAAAGCCCTTGGTGAACATTTCCATGGGACCGCAGGGGCGCAGTCGGTGCTCGGCGAGCGCGTCATCGAGACGGCCCAGATCATCGGCCACATGGGGAGAAAAGCGGAACAGCGTGAGATTGCGAAAAAACATTCAATATCCGGATGAATGCGCCCGAAGGCACGTTGCGCTGTTTCCGCGGCCGGCATCGCCGGTCACGGGGCATAAGCAGGTTGGAATCAGGCCGTGACAGCAGAAACTGCAGCGACCGCCGCGGCGACGGTGTCGACGTTGGCGCGGTTGAGCGCGGCCACGCAGATGCGACCGCTATCGAGCGCGTAGATGGCGTACTCGTCGCGCAGGCGATGCACTTGCGCCTTGCTGAGGCCGGAATAGGAAAACATGCCGGCCTGGCTCTGGATAAAGCCGAAGCCCGTGGCGCCATGCGCTGCCAGCCGCTCCACCAGCGCTGCGCGCATGGCGTGGATACGCTCGCGCATCTCGCCCAGCTCCTGCTCCCAGCGCACGCGCAATTCGGCGCTGCCGAGCACACCGGCCACCAGCGCGGCGCCGTGCGTCGACGGGCTGGAGTAGTTGGCGCGAATGGTCTGTTTGACCTTCGACAGCAGCCGCGCTGCCTCGTCACGATCGGCACCGACCATCGACAATGCACCGACCCGCTCGCCGTACAGCGAGAACGACTTCGAATACGAGTTGGCGACCACGAACGCCTCGATACCCGAGGCCGCCATCAGACGGATCGCGGTGGCGTCGGCATCGGTGCCCTGATCGAAACCCTGATAGGCAATGTCGATGAACGGCAGCAGCTTGCGCTCCTTCAGCAGCGCAATCACCTGCTGCCACTGGTCCGCGTCCAGATCGACGCCGGTGGGGTTGTGGCAGCACGCGTGCAGCAGCACCACGGTGCCTGGCTCCAGCTTGCCCAGATCCGCCAGCATGCCGGCGAAATCCAGGCCGTGGCTGGTCGGGTCGTAGTAGCGATAGTCGATCAGCTCGAAGCCGGCGGTGCGGAACACCACGTGGTGATTGCCCCAGCT
>JALYXN010000569.1 GCA_030947085.1 Pseudomonadota bacterium
GGGTCGGAAAAGTGGTTGATCCAAAATAGCTCGCTTGACTGAAGCCCATCCCATCGAGAAGGCGAAAAAACTTGTCGCAGTGGTAGTAGGCATTGACGGCCGCAAAGTTGTCCGTCCGCGCATCGAAATTGAAATCGGTCCCGGTCGGCTCGGTGGGGGCTGCAATCGTGGGCGACTCCACGTCGGACAGCTGTACGTTGTCGCCGACGAGAGACTGGATACCAGCGACCGGGGGCACCATGCCGGGAAGCACCGCTGAAACGCGAATCGGGTTCAGCGTTGTGTTGGTGCCGGAAGGCGCCGGGCCACCGTTGGTGGTGATCGGATCGATCTCGAACACCATGCCCTTGACGCCGGACGTGTATGGCACAAGGTACAGGACCGAGAGCGACGCCACGTCGACGATGGCGGTCCAGTGCAGGATCCGGAAGACGCGTCCACTCAGCGCGAAGTCGATCTTGGCGCAGACGTAGTGATGCCCATCGCGAATGGGTTCCGCTACCGGCGGCAGAGGCAGTGTCGGCACACCCGAAGCCGATGCGTGGTTATGAGCGGGCTCGACCGGCTCGGCCTGCGACATGCGTTGTGGGCCCGGAGGCGCGCGCTTCGCGCTTTCGTATCGGTAGATGACAAGGCTGCGCCCCTCGATCTTCAAAGAGTCGCCATCCCAGCCGTGCCCGTCTGGATCGTCGATCCGCAAGCCAAGCTTCGAAGCAAGCTCTTTCTCTGTAAGGGACTCCGCGCGCTTGACCGCATCCATCGACGGGCGCTTGACCTGCAGGTCGGGGTGCATCGTCGATTGTGCACCCACGACTTTGAACGGGTTCAACTTGACGTAGACGCCAATCCCGGCGCGCCAGACCGGTAGCCCGAACTCGGTCTGGTTGTAGGCGATCGTGACGATATCGAACTGCAGCTTTTCGTCGAGGAAGCGATATTCGACACCTGCATCTTCAAGGGTCTTCGATGGCGGCGAGTCCAAATTCTCGAGCTGATCAGAGGTCAATCCGAGCAGATCTCCGAAGCGACGGAGGTAGGTCGCCACAACCTGCCGCGCCGTCGCACCCTCGATGACCACGGGCGCGTGCGTGTGCGACAGCTGTCGCCCTACGCCGTCGGCGTCTCGATCGACATAGACATTTCGCGCATGATCGAATTCCTGATTCATACACTTCGCTCCGGTTGACGATGTCTGCCTCAAGGATGACGCAGGCCCGAAAAAAGCTCTCTCGCTCAGTAGCAGTGAAAAATTGGCGTTTTTGCCGGATTCTCGTGGCTACCCTCCAAGCGATTGGAATGGGAGAGACGGCCGAGCCGGGCACGCCCGATCTCACTGTCTTCTTTGCATACTTGAGGGCTGAGCAACGAACATGCCAAACGCGGAACATGACCGGATGCGCTGATGCGGCGGTTTGGCCCCGTGTGCGCCGATAGCCCGGGTCATTGATGACCCGTTTCGCCGGCGCGGTGGGAGAGATTGCACCCAACCCGGAGTACTCGCCGATGCCTGGCGCGCCGGAGCTGTTCAGCAGGCGCGGAACTGTTTCGTGCCGATGCCATGCTTCACCAGCAACTTGCCGAGCTGGCGCCGCTCGGTACCGGACTGGCGGGCGGCAGCACTGATGTTGCCGCAGGCTTGTTGCATCAGCTCGGTGAGGTATTCGTGCTCGAACTTGCGGATGGCATGTGTCTTGGCGGCGCTGAAACGGAGCGACGGCTCATTCGCGCGACGGCTCGGGCTGGGCGCCGTCCGGGCGAAGGCCGGTTCCGCCGCGACCAGTTCGGCGAGCCCGATCACGGCACCATCGGCGCACATGTAGGCCCGCAAAGCGACATTGTCCAGCTCGCGCACGTTGCCTGGCCACGCATGCGCCGCAAGCGCCTGCATGGCGTCCTCGCCCCAGCGCTTGTCCGGACCGCGCAGTCGCGCCGCCACGACGCGCAGAAAGTGCGCCGCTAGCAGAGTCACGTCGTCTTCGCGCTCGCGCAGCGCTGGCAGGCGCAGGTGCAACCCATGGAGTCGGTACTGCAGGTCGCGGCGAAAACGTCCGGCCGCTACCTGCTGTTCGAGATTGGCATTGGTGGCGGCAATGATGCGTGCATTCGAAACGCGCGCCGCGCCACCGCCTACCGGCCGGTATTCGTTGTCTTGCAGGAAGCGCAGCAACGTCACCTGGCCCTTGTTGGAGAGCGCGTCGACCTCATCCAGAAACAGCGTGCCCCCGCGCGCATGATCGACCAGTCCCGGCTGTGCGTTCTTCGCGTCGGTGAATGCGCCACGATCGTGGCCGAACAGCTCGTTTTCGATCAGGCTGTCGGGTATGGCGCCGCAATTGACCGGAACGAAGGGATGGTCACGGCGTGGGCCCGCGTAATGGATTTCCCGCGCCGCAAGTTCCTTGCCGGTGCCCGTCTCGCCTTCTATGAGCACCTGCACATCGCAACTGGCGTAGCGCTGCAGTTGCGTACGCACCGACTGGATCGCCTGGGATTGGCCCAGCATGACCGGCATCATCCGTTCCTACCCTCATGATCAAGAAACCGGCGCACCGCATCGGTTCGCCATGGAATTCCCGGGCTTCCCGTCCCGAGCGGGTCGTTCCGCGCCCGATCGAAACAACGCTGAAGTATGCGCATCGAAAATGCGGTAGTTCAACCCCACTTTCGGTGTATGACTTTGGTGCCGTGTGCCGTCGTGCATGGCTTGGTGGACACCGGTCCTGCAAGCCATCATACGACCGCGTACCTGGCGGACGGCCGCGGTGGAATGTATTTGGCGTCCATGGCTTCGGTGATGTTCACGGCTCCGATCACCGGTGACGTGGGCGGTTATACGGGAATGCCTTCACACCCATTCGCGTATCCTTTGTATCCCTTGCCGCCACGGTCAGGCCGGCGCTTGCAAGGCATGTCGGCCATGCTCGCCATCCCCGCAAGAACTCAGCCCCGGTCCGCCGGACGGCACCCTGCGCGGCATCTTCAGACCCGACAACCACACGAGACAACGACATGGTGGCAATGGCAACCGAACGCGTGCTCGACGTGCAGCACTGGAACGACAACCTGTTCAGCTTCCGCACCACGCGCGATCCGGGTTTCCGTTTCGACAGCGGGCAATTCGTGATGATCGGACTTCAGACCGAAGGCCGGCCGTTGATGCGCGCGTATTCGATCGCCAGCGCCAGCTGGGAGGAGCACCTGGAATTCTTCTCGATCAAGGTTCCCGATGGTCCGCTGACTTCGCGCCTGCAGCACCTCAAGCCCGGTGATTCACTGGTGGTCACGCGAAAGCCTACCGGCACGCTGGTGCTGAACGACCTCAAGCCCGGCCGGCACCTGTACCTGCTCGGCACCGGCACCGGCCTGGCGCCGTTTCTCAGCATCATCCGCGACCCGCATACCTATGACTGCTTCGACAAGATCGTGCTGGCCCACGGCGTGCGCCACATCAACGACCTTGCCTATGCCGACTATCTCCAGAACGAGTTGCCGCAACACGAATACCTCGGTGAACTGATCCGCGAGAAGCTGATCTACTACCCCACGGTCACGCGCGAACCGTTCCACAACCGCGGGCGGATCACCGACGCCATCGTCGATGGCGTGCTGAGCGATGTGATCGGTTTGCCACCGCTGAATGCGGCCACTGATCGCGTGATGCTGTGCGGCAGCCCGGCGATGCTGGACGACCTCTGTGCCCTGCTTGATGGTCGGGGCTTCAAGGCATCGCCGCGCACGCGCGAGCCAGGCGACTATGTGATCGAGCGCGCCTTCGTCGAGAAGTGAGGGTTGCCGGCGATCAGTCGCGCAGGTGATCGTTTCCTGCGTGGTCCCGGTTACCACACATGCGCCGCGCGACCGATTTGTACAGCCGTTGCCAGTGGCCTGTCCCCGTCACGCTCGACGATCTCGATGCGACCGGTATCGTCTTAGAGCAAAGCGATCAGCAGTGTTCACGGTGCTCCGGGGAAGCGAGAAATTGACGCGATCTGACCCATAGTGTCTCGGCAATGCAGCTCGCCGTGCGCCTCGGCAAACGTCCCTCATCCCACCTCCATGGCCAATCCGATGTTCGAAATCACGTTCTACGTACTGGCAGGCCTGTTGATTGTCGGCGGACTGGCCGGCTCGGTACTGCCCGCGCTACCGGGCATTCCCATGGTCTTTGGCGGCATCTGGCTGGCTGCGGCCGTGGATGACTATCGGCACCTGGGGCTGTGGTGGCTGCTGATCATCGGCGCCATCGCCACCGCCGGGGTGGTGATCGACTTCATCGCCAGCACACTCGGCGCCAAGCGCGTGGGTGCCAGCAAGCGAGCGCTCTGGGGCGCCGGGCTGGGCACGATCATCGGCATGTTCCTGGGCATTCCCGGCCTGGTGTTCGGCCCGTTCATCGGTGCATTGGTCGGCGAGTTGTCGTCCGGCACCAGCGTGCTGCGCTCGGCCCATGTCGGCTTCGGCACCTGGATCGGCCTGCTGCTGGGCACCTTGGTCAAACTGGTGCTGTCGTTCGTGATGGT
>JALYXN010000595.1 GCA_030947085.1 Pseudomonadota bacterium
GTGGTTCAGGCAGATGACTTCATCGTCTATTCGCCGCACGTTCTCGCTACCCAGACGGAGATCGAGTTGCGCGGTTATGGGTACGGCGATTCACGTGACGACTTCAATAGCGGCCGCGCGGCCGAACTGTCCATCTCCCACGCATTCACCGGTTGGTGGAAGCCGGAGCTTTATCTCGCCCGGTACGAGCGGGAACCGGGAAGCAACGGACGCCTGCTGGGATACGAACTGGAGAATACGTTCCAGTTCACCCAGCCGGGTGAATATTGGGCCGACTTCGGCTTTCTGGCTTCGTACGAGCACCAGATTGTTGCCGGCAAACCTGACGCCGTCGAGTTTGGACCGTTGGTGGAGAAAACGGTGGGACGGTCCACCCACCGCCTCAACGCCATCTGGGAAAAGCAGGTCGGCGCGGGTGCCAGTGGCAACTATGGATTCCGCTACAGCTATTCGGGCACGTACGCGGTATCTGCCGCCTTCCGTCCGGGTATCGAAGCGTACGGGCGTCCTGCTGACCACGCTTATCAGGCCGGTCCCATCGTTGCCGGTGAATGGCACGTCCCCGGTACTATCAGCAGCCTCGAATACCGGTTTGGCGTCGTGCTAGGCATCAATGCCGCCGCACCCCGGCGGACGTGGCTGGCGCAGGTGGAATACGAGTTCTTCTGACCAACATCGAAGCACGTCAATGTGCTGCACATGCCGTCCACGGCGGGTAGCTGCGGTGCATCGTGTTTCCGGCCAAAGCGTCAGCTCATAGGAAGCGAAACAAGGCACCGAGGCCGGCGCAGATGCCCAACGTCCACAGCATGCCGACGCGGAAGCGCAGCATGGCGATCATCGCACCCACAGCGAGCAACAGGGCCGCAGGGCTCAGCGTGCTCCATTGCGGGATGTCCAGATGAATTGGACCCGCACGGAACAGACGCACCGAGCCGAAGATCGTGTGCTCGGCAAACCACACCGACAGGTTCAGTACCACGCCAACCACCGCGGCGGTCACCGCGCTGAGCGCGGAGTGCAGCGCTCGGTTGCCACGCAGCGCCTCGATGTACGGACCACCGAGAAACACCCACAGAAAGCACGGCACAAAGGTTACCCACACGGTGAGCAGCGAACCGATGATGCCGGCAAGCCAAGGTGACATGCCGGTCTGATGCTGGAACGCCGCCATGAAAGCCACGAACTGCACCACCATAATCAGTGGCCCAGGCGTGGTCTCCGCAAGCGCCAGTCCGTCGAGCATCTGCGCCGGCGACAGCCAGCCGTAGTCGGTGACCACGCGCTGGGCGATGAAGGCCAGCACGGCGTACGCGCCGCCGAAGGTGACGACGGCCGCCTCGCTAAAAAACGTGCCCTCGCGGGCGAGCACGCTGTCGTGCCCCCACAGAGCCACGACCAGCACCAGCGGCGTGGCCCACAACAACGGACCGATCACTGCAATGCTTAAGGTGCGTGCTCGCGACGGTTCGGTGTGAGCCAGTTCGCCGCGCAACATCATCTGGTCGATTACATAGCCCTCGCCCGCCAACGCCTCAGACGTGGGTGATTCGGGAAACCAGCGCGGTTGCCACCAGCGCGCGCCGATGCCCAGCGCGGCAGATCCCGCCACGATCAGCGGGAACGGCAGACCGAACACATGGATAGCCAGGAAGGCAGCGATCGCCACGCCGACGAAGAATCGACCTCTCAATGCGCGCCGTGCGATCCGCAGCACCGCTTCGACCACCACCGCGAGCACCGCCGCTTTCACCCCGAAGAACAGTGCCATCACCATCGGCACCTGACCGGCAGCGGCATACAACACGCTCAAACCGAACAGCACGATCACACCGGGCAGCACGAACAGTACGCCGGCGATCAGGCCGCCCGCCGTACGATGCATCAGCCAGCCAATGTAGATGGCCAATTGAGCAGCCTCGGGGCCCGGCAGCAGCATGCAGTAGTTCAGTGCGTGCAGGAATCGCGACTCGCTGATCCAGCGCCGCTGCTCGACCAGTTCACGATGCATCAGCGCAATCTGGCCGGCAGGGCCGCCAAAACTCAGCCAGCCGATCTTCGCCCACACGCGGGTGGCCTGCGCGAAACTGACGCGCGGCATGGAGATGATATCGGTCGTTTCGGGCATCAAGAGGCTGCTCCGACAAGCGTGCGCTGCAATGTCTGCGCCTGTGCCAGGCCGCACTCGACTTTGTTCCATTGCACGTTGACGAAGAGTGCGTTGATGTACGTCTGCGCCGCAGCACCATGATCCATATGGTACGAGTGCTCGTACATGTCCATGACCAGCAGCGTTAACGCAGTGGCAAGTGCCAGCGTACGCTGGCCTGACCAAAAGATACGCAGCTCCCGCGGATCGAATGGCAATAGCTGCGGTGAATGCAGGCCTGCGAAAGCGGGCGCGATGGTTTCGGACATGACGATGACTCCTGCCACGTAGAGCAAAAGGCCGTTCGCTTAAGGTTGCTTGGCGGCGGCCTGCGCATCCCATCCCGAGCGGCACCCGGCGGCCAGCGCCTGCAGCGTCCCCTGCCCCAGAGTTGGGTGAAGAAAGATACGGTTTGGCCGTCCATCATGGGGTTGTGCAGGGCAACGATATGGATACCGGCCTTGCGCAACGCATGCAGCAGCGGCGGCACTTCCCCGGCAGTCGTGATGAAGTCACCGTCCATCACGGCAGCCTGGTCGCTTCCGCAGAACGCGGCCGAGGTGGGCAGCCCCATCGATCCTCCGATCTCCATGCCGTACATGCGGCCCTCCCGCCCGATTGCCGCCGTGCGGTCTGCACGGCGGAGGCGATCAGCAAGGCCGCGCTCAGCGAGAAGACCAAGTCGTGCAGGCCGTGACGCCGCGCGTGATCAATACGAAGAAAGTGCATGGCGATACTCCGATTCAGGAATACAACTATTTCCGCACCGACTCGGCGGTGGCACCGGGATCTTCCGCGTAAGCGGCGTACAGAC
>JALYXN010000198.1 GCA_030947085.1 Pseudomonadota bacterium
GACGATCTACCTGGGTTTTCCCGCCCGCGCAAGCGGCGGACTGAGCCCGCAGGCCTGCCGTTTCCTGTCCTTCATCCTGGGCGCGGAAGGCCAGCGGCTGATCGCGCAGGATGCGATGCATTTCAACCCGCTGACCTCCGCGCAGGAGCACGCCGCGCGCGCCGTCCTGGCGGAACGCGCAGCGTGCGCCGATGATCCGCCGGCCCGCCCGGCCTACGTCGAGGCCGACGGCGCGATCCGCATCGTCGGCTACAACGACATGCGCTGGATGCTCGAAGCGCTTGATCGGGCATTCTCGCGTAGCCATCCCGGCGTCCACTTCGATCTGGTCCTCAAGGGAACCCGCACGGCGCCGGCCGCATTGGCTGACGGCAGCAGCCTGTTCGCACCGATGGGTGCCGAATTCACCGATCATGCGCTGCGCAGGTATCGCCAGCGAGTGGGTGCGGACCCGCTGCTGTTCCGCGTGGCGCATGCCGCACTCGACCCGCGCGCACGGTCTTCGCCACTGGCGATCTACGTGAATCCGGCCAACCCGCTGAGTGCGATCAGCATGCAACAGTTGCGCGCCATTTTTGCTTCGCCAGCGTGGCTGACCGAGGGTGCCCAGCTTGGGCTGGGCGGTTCCTGGGCGCATTGGAATATCCACCCGTGCGGGCTCGCCGCGGCCACTGCGTTGGGCGTTTTCATGCGCCGCCACCACTTCGGCAACGCCCCCTACGCGGACACCTACAGCGGATTTCGCGAATCGGTGGAGGTGCTGCGGCAGGTGGCGGCCGATCCCGCAGCGCTGTGCATTGCCGATCTCAACCAGGCCAATCCTTCGGTGCATGTGTTGGGTATCCGCCTGCCCAAGGGCGAGGGAATATCCCATGGATCGCGCCAGGACATCATCTCCGGACGCTATCCACTGGATCGCTATCTTTACGTCTATCTGCGGGCGCCTGCAGCTCGTGCCGGCGATCCGCTGGCGTGTACTTATTTGAGCCTTATGCTCTCCGTGCGGGGGCAGCGAATCATCGCCTCAGCGGCGCCCGGCTACCTACCGCTGAGCAACGCGGAGCGTACATCCGAAAGACATCGCCTGCGCCTCGCCGGGTGCGGCCGCGAGAACCCTGGTGGTGCAACCGACGTCCACACCCCAAGCAAGACCTAACGTCAACATGCGGGGTGATTGATACCGTCGTTGGTGGAGGCATTTGTGGGATGTCAAATGGATTTACACCCTTAAGATAGCCTGCGTTGAGCGGACTGGAACCACCACGCGCAAAGCCGGTGACGCGGTGCACAACCCGCGGATCGGGCGCTGCATCCTCCCGATGTAACGGCAGCCGCGCACTTCAAAACGGAAGGCTCGTCTGAATTTCTTTTAAGAATCACTTCAGGTCTCTGCAAGGTGCAGCCCGTAGGGTTCAGCTACGTTCCTATCCCGCGCATTCGCATCCCCGACCCGCCATTTCACTGCTGAGGAAACCTTCCATGCGCCGTACCGCCCTGTTTCTTGCGACTGCTTTGCTGGCTCTTCCTCTGCTCGCGCAGGAGCCCGCCAAGACCAACGCCCAGCATCTGGTAGACCAGACGCTTGCCACGCATCCGGACATTGCCATCATGGCGATGCACGTGACGCCACCGCAGATGAAAGACAACATCATCTTTGCGTCGAACATCGGTCGCTACGGCAAGAAGGCCGACTCGGACGATTTGAATGTCATCAACAACGGCAAGACCAATCTGGAGGTCAACAAGGCTGGCGATCATTTTGAGGTCGCACTGCCGTTGCTCGATGCCAACCACAAGAGCCTTGGTGCGTTGAGCCTCGTATATCCCTATAAAGCCGGCGACGACAAGGCGGCCTTGGCCAAGCGTGCCAGAAACGTACGCGACCAGATGAGCAGGCAGATCCCCAGCCTTGCCAATCTGGCCCAGCCCTGGCAGGGCAGCAAGCTGCCCGTGGTATCGACCGCGGACTCCCACCCGACGGCGACACTCGTCGGCCGAAGCAGTAGCTGGAAGCCCGGCTACACCGGCGACTTCGATCACTTCGGTATCGACCTCAAGGGCAATCGGTTGTTGCTCGCGGCTGAAGATCACGGCACGGTGGAGCTGTTCAACCTGAAGACCGGCGTTCATCAGCGCACGCTCACCGGTTTTCAGACGCCGCACGCATTCATCTATCTGCCCGAGCACAACCGGCTGATCGTCACCGACAGCGGCAAGGGGATGACCAAGATCCTGGATGCCACGACCCTGAAGATTGTTGGCAAGATCACACTGGAACCCGGTGCTGATTCAGCCACCTACGACGCCTCGACCGGCCACCTGTACATCGTCACCGGTGGCAAGGACGTGGGCATGAAGAACTGCTTCCTCAACGAAGTCGACCCGCTTACCGGACACGTCTACGCCAAGCTGAAGTTCGACTCCGACCACACCGAGGCGGTCAAAGCCGAGCAACACGGCAACCGACTGTTCGTCAACGTGGCCGACCACAACGAGGTGGCCGTGGTCGACAAGAAGACGCTTAAGGTCATTGCAAACTGGCCGCTCACTGGCGCGCAGACCAATCTGACGATGGCGCTGGACGAAGCGGACCACCGCCTGTTCGTCGGCACCCGCAACCCGAGCAAATTGTTCGTGCTCGATACCGATACCGGGGCCACGATAGCCAAGTTTGATGCGCCGGCGACATCGGATGGACTGTTCTACGACAGTGCCCGCAAGCGCGTCTATGTGCCTGGCGGCGATGGCTATCTCGGCGTATTTCAGCAGGTGACCGCCAATCTCTACGCCGCACGTCCGTGGATTCACAGTGCCAGCGGCGCCAAGTCAGGTCTCGTGGTGCCAGAGCTTGATCGTATGTACTTGGCGGCGTCACCCGGCGAACACGGCAAGGGCGGCGAGATCATCTGGTTCAAGCTGGGCAAGTAGGAGCCACTGATGCGCACCTACCGACAGCACAAGCAGATGCGCATAAGCCTGCGGATGGCGGCCCCTCTGATCCTGTTGTGCCTCGCTCTGCTGCCGTCGCAGGGTCATGCCACGCAGTTCTATCATCTCGGTTCGGCAGTGACCCTGCCGGGCAAGGCTCCGGGGTGGGACTACATAACCTATGACGCCGCACGGTCGCATTTGTTCATCGGTCGCCGGCACGACGGCGTCAGCGTCTTCGACGTAACCTCCCACAAGGTGGTGGCCACGATTGCCCACTCCGAAGGAGCGAACAAGGCGATCCTGGTGCCGCAGCTCGATCGCGGTTTCAGCGTCAACGGTGATGGTTCCAGCACCGAGTTCTCGTTGTCGTCACTGGAAACGATCCGGCGCATCAACTTCGGTCATGATGCCGACGCCGGCAGCTACGAGCCGGTGACCGGTCAGCTGTTTTTCACCATGGGCGACAGCCGCAAGGTCGCCTTCGTGAATGCCCACAGTGGCAAGCTGGTCAGTACGCTTCCGATACCCAGCGGACACATCGAGGCGTCGGCGCCAGATGGTCACGGCAATATCTTCGTGGCCGAACGCGACCGCGACGTGGTCGAGCGCATCAACGCGCGCACCCACGCGGTTACCGCCAGCTGGCCGACCGCACCCTGCCATCAACCCACGGGGCTGGACTACGACCCACGTAGCCAGCGCATTTTCGTCGGTTGCCGCGGCGATCATCCGGTACTGGACGTGCTCGATGCGAATACCGGCAAGGTGGTTGCCAACCTGCCGATCGGTCGCGGCAACGACGGCGTGGTCTTCAACCCAAGCTCGCGCCGCATCTATGCATCCAACGGGGTGGACGCCAACCTCTTGGTGATCGACCAGGAGGGTCCCGACAGCTATCGACTCG
>JALYXN010000018.1 GCA_030947085.1 Pseudomonadota bacterium
CGCGCAACGCGGTGGACCCGGCGACTGTGCGGGTAGTGATGCCTGCTGCAGGTGCGGTGGTAACATCCCGGGTCTTTTCCACCCGTTTCAGCCGCTTGACGGCCCGGAGTTTCCAGCGCATGCGCACGCATTACTGCGGCCTCATTGACGAGACCCTGATTGACCAGAGCGTCACCTTGTGTGGCTGGGTCAACAAAATTCGCCTGCAAGCCCACGTCGCCTTTGTCGATCTGCGCGATCATGAGGGTCTGGCGCAGGTGGTGATCGAGCGCGAGCACGCGGAATCGTTTGCGGTGGCTAACGAGATCGGCAATGAATACTGCCTGCGCGTCACCGGCACGATTCGTCGGCGGATTGCGGTCAACGACAAGCTCAAGACCGGCGCGGTCGAGTTGCTGGCGGAAAAAGTCGAGATTCTCAATGCGGCGAAGGATCTGCCGTTCGCACTGCACGAGAGTCCGAACGAGGACATGCGGATGACGTATCGCTACCTCGATTTGCGCCGGCCGGAGATGCAGGCGCGGATGCGCAAGCGCATCAAGCTGGTGCAGATCTTGCGGCGCTATCTCGACGAGCGCGGTTTTCAGGACGTGGAGACGCCGATCCTGACCAAGGCCACGCCGGAAGGCGCCCGCGATTATCTGGTGCCGAGCCGCGTGCATCCGGGTCAGTTCTATGCACTGCCGCAGTCGCCGCAGTTGTTCAAGCAGATCCTGATGGTGGCCGGTTTCGATCGCTATTATCAGATCGCGCGCTGCTTCCGCGACGAGGATCTGCGTGCCGACCGGCAACCCGAGTTCACCCAACTCGACCTGGAGTTCGCCTTCGTCGAGGAAAAGGACGTGCAGGATTTCACCGAAGAGTTGATCCGCCACGTATTCCGCGAAGTGCAGGGTGTCGAGTTGGATGCCAGTTTTCCGCGCATCACCTGGGCCGAGGCGATGCGCCGGTTCGGTTCGGACAAGCCGGATCTGCGCATTGCGCTGGAGCTGGTCGATATCGCCGACGTCGTCAAGCATGTTGAGTTCAAGGTGTTCGCCGGGCCGGCCAACGATGTCGGTGGCCGCGTGGCCGCGGTGCGGGTGCCCGGTGGAAGCACGCTGTCGCGCAAGGAGATCGACGGGCTGACCGACTATGTGTCGCGTTATGGCGCCAAGGGCCTGGCGTGGCTCAAGGTTGAGGATCTGAGCAAGGGCCGCGAAGGCATCAGTTCACCGGTGGCGAAGTTTCTCGACGATGCGGCACTGGACGGTGTGCTCGCGGCGACCGGGGCCCAGTCCGGTGACATCCTGTTCTTCGGCGCCGGTAGCTGGTCGACGGTCACCGATTTCATGGGCGCGCTGCGGCTGAAGGTCGGCAAGGACCGCGGGCTGGTCGAGGACAGCTGGAAGCCGCTGTGGGTGACCGACTTTCCGATGTTCGAGTACGACGACGAAGACAAGCGCTTTGTGGCCTTGCATCATCCGTTTACTGCGCCGAAGGTCGATGACGCCGCGCAGCTGCGCGCCGATCCGCACAACGCAGTGAGCCGCGGCTACGACATGGTGTTGAACGGCAACGAGATCGGCGGCGGCTCGATCCGTATTCACCGGCCCGATATGCAGAGCACGGTGTTCGAGTTGCTGGGGATCGGGGCGGAGGAGGCCGAAGCCAAGTTCGGCTTCCTGCTCAAGGCGCTGAAGTTTGGTGCGCCGCCGCACGGCGGCCTGGCGTTCGGCATCGATCGCATCGCGGCGCTGATGGCCGGCACCGAATCCATTCGCGACGTGATCGCCTTCCCCAAGACCACCAGTGCCCAGGATCTGATGACCGACGCACCGTCGCCGATTCCCGACGCACAGCTGAAGGATCTTCACGTGCAGGTGCGCGCCGATGGTGCAAAAACGTCCTGAGATCGAGCTGGCCTGGGTTGCGCACAGATCGGACGGAGCCGGCCTGTCGTCGGTTTTCTACCTTGAACCGGATGCCGTCACGCGATGACTGATCATGTGATTCTGATTCACGGTCTGTGGATGCGCGGGTTCGCACTCGCCATGCTGCATCGGCGCCTGATGGCGGAAGGCTTTCGCGTGCACCGCTTCGACTACCTCAGTCTGGCGGCGACCCAGGAAAGCGTACTGGATCGCCTGCGCGCACGCATGGTCGAATTGTCCGAGGAGACCCCGACGGTGCATCTGGTCGGGCACAGTCTTGGCGGTTTGCTGGCGCTGCGCGCGTGCAGCGGAACCCGGACGCTGCCGGAAGGCCGCATTGTCTGCCTGGGCTCCCCGTTGCTGGGCAGCACCGCGGCGCGCGCCTTCGCCGGCTGGGGCCGCGGCGGTGAAGTATTGCTGGGTCACAACCGTCAGCTACTGCAGCAGGGTTTCGAGCGCTGGGACGGACCACGCGAGGTCGGCATGGTCGCTGGCCGGATGCCGTTGGGACTGGGATCGGTGATTGGTCACTTCGAAGGCGAGCACGACGGCACGGTCACCGTGGCGGAGACGCGACTGCCCGGTCTGGCCGACCATTGCGTGGTGGAATCGAACCACACCAGCCTGCTGTTCTCGGTCGACGTGGCGCGGTTGTCGGCGGAATTTCTCAATCATGGCCGTTTTGTAGCCGCCGATGGTTGAGTGCGCTGCAAGGCCGGCACACGCGCCGAATTCGGGTAAAATCGCCCGCTTGTTCATTCGCTTCATGCAGGTGTGTCATGGGTAGAGGCCCGACCGTCGAAGGTCGCAAGAACGCCGAGGACGCCAAGCGCGCCAAGGTTTTCACCAAGCTGATCCGCGAAATAACCGTCGCCACCCGGGCCGGCATGTCCGATCCGGCGAGCAATCCGCGTTTGCGCGCTGCCGTGGACAAGGCGCTGTCGGCCAACATGACTCGCGACACGATTGATCGTGCGATCAAGCGCGGCTCCGGCACCGATGGCGGTGCCGACATGCATGAACTGCGCTATGAAGGCTACGGCCCGGCCGGTATTGCACTGATCATCGAGAGCTTTACCGACAACCCCGTGCGTACCGTTGCCGACGTCCGCTACATGCTGACCAAGCACGGCGGCAACCTCGGCACCACCGGTTCGGTGGCGTTCCAGTTCAACCGTTGCGGCGAACTGGTGTTCGCGACCGCGGGCGATGCCGACGCGGAAGAAAAAGTGCTCGAGGCCGCACTGGAGGCCGGCGCGGACGATGTCGTCAACGAGCACGGCGAGAGCACGGTGCTGTGCGAACCGGAGAATTTCGAGGCGGTGCAGCAGGCGATGATCGATGCCGGACTGAGTTCGGTGCATGCCGGCGTGGTGATGCGCCCGGACAATCGTATCGAGGTGCCGGAAGAGGCGCTCGATCAGCTGATCGACCTGCTCGAAAAGCTGGACGCGATGGACGACGTGAGTGAGGTGTCGCACAACGCCTTGTTGCCTTCAACGTGATATCGGGATTCGGGATTAGGGATTCGGAAGTTCAACAGCTTGTCATCTGCCGCCCACCGCGAGGCCCGGCGCTACGGCGGTCCAGCGTTGTCATCCGGCTCGGCGCGACATATGCGTGACGAATCCCCAATCCCGACTCCCGAATCCCGGCTGGTCAGAATTATCGGCATTGACCCGGGCAGCCAGCGCACCGGCGTGGGCATCATCGAGGTGGATGCCGTGGGCAAGTTGACGCATGTCTTTCACGGCGCGCTGGCGGTTGCTGGCGAGGCGACATTTCCGCTGCGCCTCAAACGCATCTTTGACGAACTGTGTGACATTATCGCCACCCATCAGCCGGCCGAGTGCGGAATTGAGCGTGTCTTCATGGCGCGCAATCCGGATTCGGCTTTGAAGCTCGGACAGGCGAGGGGCGCGGCGATCTGCGCCGTGGTCAGTCAGGGAATCGTGGTGCATGAATA
>JALYXN010000024.1 GCA_030947085.1 Pseudomonadota bacterium
GCCACCGATGTCTCCGGTTACAACCTGCAACGACTCTGCATGGAGGCGGATGCTGCCTTGTATCGCGCCAAGCGGGGCGGACGCAATCGCGTCATCGCTGACATCGGTGACTGCACTGTGGTCGAAACCAAGGCATCATCGATAGCGGCGGGCTGATCAGGTGTAACGGCTACTTTTTTGCCGCGATGATTTCGCTGAGGTAATCGGGCGTTCCCTTGACCCGCTCCAGGTGCGGGTACTGCAGACCGCCGTGATAAGCCACCGCCACGGTGCGGGTAGCGCCCTGAAACTTGAGCAGCAGTTTAACCGGCACGCTGTTGTCCTTCGACGCTGTGATCGCGTCCTTCAGCACCTCGTCGCTGTAGTCCTGTCCATTCACTGCGATGATCGTGGCTCCGGTACTGACTCCCGCCTTGAACGCAGGACCATTCCAGCGCACGTCATTGATCTTTCCTTTCTTGGCCATGGTCAGACCGATCGACCAGGTGAGGTTGTACAGGTGGCGCGGCGATTCGGGACGGCTGTTGTACGCCTTTTCGTACGCGCTTTCCTTGTCGGTGTAGACCAGCTTCCAGCCGGTGCCTTCAATGCCCTCCCCCAGCGGTGGATCCAGCGTGTTGACCCGCGCGTGCAGGTAGCTGGCCCAGTCGTACTTCGCCACGCCATTCAGCGCGGTCACGACGTCGTCGAAGGTATATGTTTTGGTCACGAAACTGCCGTTATCCATGCCGAAGAAGTTCTTGGCGAAATCGTCCAGTGACTTGCGATCCCCGGTCAGCGTGCGCAGCTTGGCGTCCACCCCCAGCCACATCATCTGGCCGGCGCTGTAGTACTCCTCGCTCATCTGCCAGCTGCGATACGGCAGACCGGCGCGATGCGCCGCCGTCGGATCGTTGGTGGTGTCCTGCAGCGTGCGCCACTTGAAGCCCTCACGATTGCGATCGTAGTTGGCAGCGACCATCGCCAGCGCGTCGCGGAACTGTTGCGCCGACCAGATGCCGGAACGGGCCGTCAGCACGTAACCCCAGTACTGCGTCTGGCCTTCGTAAACCCATAACAACGAATCGCCCATGGGCACGTTGAAGTTGGGCGTCCACAGATCCGCGCCGCGACGAAATTTACCGTTCCATGAATGGGTATATTCATGCGCCAGCAGGTCACGATCGGGCGCATTCTCGGCCCAGGCGGTGAAGTAGTCGGCGCCCAGTCCATTTTCGCTGGACTGGTGATGTTCCAGGCCGTTGCCGCCCAGCTGATCGGACAACGAGAACAGAAAATCGTAGTGATCGTAATGATGCGAACCGAACAACCTGGTCGCCTGCGTCACCAGGGCGCGATGCACCTTCAGCTGCTCTGGCGTGATCTCCAGAAACTTCGGCGCATCGGCAACGATGTCCATATGCACCGGCGCACCACCTGCCGGGGTAAGGTCGACGCGTTTGAAGTACTGGCCGGCGTAGATCGGCGAGTCGACCAGCGTATTGAACGTCACCGGCTTGAAGGTGGTCGTGTCCCCGGTGTGGGACGCCTGCTCCAGCGCGCTGCCTAACTGCCACCCCTTCGGCAGCGTCACGCTGGGTGCAAAGGTAACGTCGCGAGTGAAATGGCCAGCGGGATACAGGGCCATCTTGTTCCACTCCAGCCCCAGCATGCGATCGGTCATCTCAAATCCGCCACTGCGATCGGAGAGATACTGAAAGTCCGCATCGATGCTCAATACTCCCTCCGGCACCTGCAGATGAAACGTATAGACGTCGTATTTGTCACGTACCCATTTCAAGGGCTTGCCGTTCGCGCTGAGCTTGAGCCCGGCCAGCATCGCCACCGGGCCGCTCGGCGAATGGTCGCCGGGAATCCACTGCGGATACAGCAGCGTCAGGTCGCCGGCCTGTACCGGGATGGTCTCGTGAACGCGAAAGATGCCTTGCGTGGTGTCGCTGGCATCAACATGGAGCGCGAGGGTGCCCGGGTAGGCCACGTCCTGTGGAGTTGGCGTCTGGCCGCTTCGATCCTGCTGGGCCGCTGCGGTACCCGAAACAATAGCCAGGGCCACCGCAAGAGCCAGAAGCGCTGGCTTGCCACTTTGCATCGCTGACGAGGCTGGGGAGAGGACACGGGACATGAGGGCTCCGGAAAGCTAGTGAATATCCCGTGAAGTTAACACTCCCGATCAGGTCTCAACCATCCTTTTCTTCGGAAGGCGGCAACAACGGGTTCGATACTTTGTGCGCACTCACCCGGTAAATGTTGCGGGCGTCGCGCTCGATCAGGTAGCCATCCCAAACCAGCCGATCGATGGCCTAACCGACCTTGCCCAGGTAGGCATCGCGCCCGACCGGTCGGTCAAGCAGCAAGCAGTATCAGGCCTGCGGCAGCGGTTCGGTCATGCCTATCGGCGCAGTCGCAACCGGCCTGCTTAGTTGCCGCAACCAGCGGTAGTGCGAGGCGAGACCCGCAGCGAATGTCCGGTGCTCGAGATACGGC
>JALYXN010000026.1 GCA_030947085.1 Pseudomonadota bacterium
CGGTATTGAACACCTGCACGTGGCCGGGGCAGTTCATCGGCTTCAGCGCAAAGGTATGCTTCTCCGATTCGGTGAAGAACATGTTTTCGGCGTAGTTGTCCCAGTGACCGGAACGCTTCCACAGCGACACATCCAGCACCATCGGGCAACGAATTTCCTGATAGCCGCTGCTCTTGTACACGCCGCGCATGTATTGCTCGACCTGCTGCCAGATCGCCCAGCCATTCGGGTGCCAGAACACCATACCCGGGCTTTCTTCCTGCTGGTGAAACAGGTTCAGTGCCTTGCCGATCTTGCGGTGGTCGCGCTTCTCCGCTTCCTCCAGCTGAAACAGATAGGCCTTCAGATCCTTGTCGTTGTTCCAGGCAGTGCCGTAAATCCGCGTCAACATTGCGTTGTTCGAATCGCCGCGCCAGTAGGCACCGGCGACCTTCATCAGTTTGAATGCTCGCAACTTGCCGGTATTGGGGACATGCGGCCCGCGGCAGAGATCGGTGAATTCGCCCTGGGAATAGAGCGACAACGGTTCGTCGGACGGGATCGACGCGATGATCTCGGCCTTGTACTCCTCGCCAAGACCCCGGAAGAACGCCACGGCCTCGTCGCGAGACTTGACGCTGCGGGTCACCGGCAGTTGCTCTGCAACGATCTTCTGCATCTCCGCCTCGATCTTTGGCAGATCGTCGGGCGTGAAAGGCCGTTCATAGGCGAAGTCGTAGTAAAAGCCGTTGTCGATGACCGGTCCGATCGTGACTTGCACGCCGGGAAACAGCCGCTGTACCGCCTGCCCCATCAGGTGGGCGGTGGAATGGCGCAGGATTTCCAGCGCCTCCGGGCTCTTGTCGGTGATGATCTGCAAGCTGGCATCGTGCTCGATCGGGAAGCTGGCATCCACCAGCTTGCCGTCGACCCTGCCGGCGAGGGTGGCCTTGGCCAGACCGGCGCCGATGGAAGCGGCGACGTCCTGCACCGACACGGGATGTTCGAAAGGCTTCTTGCTGCCATCGGGAAGAGTGATCTGAATCATGGGCTTGCTAATATCCGGACAGAAAAAAGGGCGCCGCGCGCCCTTTTCATCATGAAGAGAATGGCTGGCGGGAGGTTCGGCGTCGGACGCTTGTAGTCTCCATGTCGCACACTCGGCCGCCAGTTGCCTGTGGCCACCTCATCAAGGGGATTGACTCGCGAAAACTAGCCCGGCGCAGACTTAAGGTGTCAACGCCGGGCAGCGCGATGATACTCCGATCAGAAGTAGAAGCCGAAGTTGATATTGAAGCGATGCTCGACCTTGCCGTCGCCGACCATGGTGCCGCCGATGAACGGTTGATTGCGACCCGTGACGAAGTCGAAATAGGTATACAGATCGCCCGCCGAAACGCCGACACCGAGCACGTTCATGAACGTGCTCGGCGACATGCCCGACTTGTGCGTGACGATCGAGTAATCGTTGTAGAAATCGAGACCATGGATCGGCCCCCACTGCACCGGCTGGTGGTACTTCACGTTGAAGGTATACGAATCGGCACGCGCCGGAATGGTGTCGTAGAACGCATACGCACCCACCGCCATGCGCGTGGCACCGCTGTCGACGTTGTACGCGTAGTGAGTGGCCTGCGTCTGGACATTCCAGTGCTGGAAATCGGCATTCATGTGCAGCGCATAGGCGCTGTAATTGCCCACCCGGCTGGCTGCACTTTCCAGGCCGCCATGCAGACCGGACGCACCCAGCTCGACCTTCAGATCGTCCGCGGGCTTGAACGTATACGCGGCGCGGGCGGCGACCGTATCGACCGTACCGATGGGGCTCTGCGGATCGGCATATGTGCCCTCGCCCGGCCCGCGCACGCCGACCACGTTGTAGGAGTAGCTGTCCGAGCGATTGCCGACGTAACCATCCACCCCGCCCATCGCGTCGTTCTTGAAGAACGCCAACTGAAGGTTCCAAGGATCACCCGAATAAACGTATTCGACACCGGCGTGGTAGGTGTCTTCCAGTCCCAGGTAATAGTTGGAACTGAAAAAATAGTTGTGTGAATTGTACGGCTGGTTGCCGAACGGCAGCCGGGTGATACCGACCTGCACCTGCGAGGTATCGCTGAAGTCATAGCCGAGCCAGGCGAACTTGATCGCGCTCATGTACTGGAACCAGCGCCATTCCGCGTGCAGTTCGATGTTGTCGACCTTGCCACTCAGGTTCAGGCGGAAGATGTCGAAATCGGTATCGCCGACGCGGCGTTTGTTGCTCTTCTTATAGCCCTCGTAGGAGTACTGGAAACGCATGGCACCGCCGACGTGGATGCCATCGGCAACCTTCTTTGCCGCCTTGGTCAGGTCGGTCACCTTGGTGACCTGAACTTCCTGCGTCTTGGCAACTTGCGCACGCTCGCCCTTGGCTTGCGTCTGCTCCTGCTTGAGCTGCTGCAGTTGCTGCTGCAGCGCATTGATCTGCTGCGCCATGGTGGTGATTTTCTGATCGACGTCGCTCGACGCCGACTTGGTGCCGGACGACTGCACCGCTGCATGGGAGAGCGGTGCAGCGGCAGTACCGAGCACCCCGAAAACAGCGATGGCCAATAGTTTGATGTTCATGTCATGTCCTTCAAAAGCGGGCGGCGCAGCACATCACAGGCGCCGTCGGTCCCGACCCAAAATAAACATGGCGCCGGGAGTTTGCCCCGACGCCATGCGATGGTCTCGATATTGCAGATGGTCGGCATGACGACGGGCTTCACCCCGTCTCGCCATGCCGAATAACGGGGCTTACTGGGGCTTGGACCAGGCGCTCACGACGTCGGCGTTGGCACCAACCCACTGCTTGGCCACGTCGTAGGGCTCGGCACCGGGCTTGCGGTTATCTGCCAGCACGACCTGCATCTGCGCCGGGGTCCAGTTGAAACCGTCCAGCACCGTATAGGCCAGCGGCGACTCGGCCTTCAGCCCCTTGCGCGCCAGCGTGTCGATATTTTCGGAGGTGCCGTAGATGCCCTTGGGATCATTCAAATACTTCAGATCCCAGCGCGCCCACATCCAGTGCGGCGTCCAGCCGGTAACCACGATCCACTGCTTGTTGTCGATCGCGTCCTTCAATGCCCCGGCCATGGTGGCGCCGCTGCCGTTGATCAGCTTCAGCGGCAGGCCGTAGTCCTTGATCACCTGCTGGGTCAGGGCCATTTCGCCCGCGCCCGGATCGATGCCCACGATGCGATCCTGGAACTTGTCGGCGTTGGCCTTCAGCTGATCGATCGAGTCGATCGTCACATAGCCAGGCACCACCAGTCCGAGCTGGGTGCCGACCATGTTGGCACCGAGGTTGTCCAGCTTGGCCTTGGTCCGGGTGTAGTAGTTGGCCTGGGTGCTGGGCAGCCAGGCACATACGGTGGCATCGGCGTCGCCGTCGGCGATGGCGGCGTACATCGCCGCTGCGCTGACCGATATCATCTTGACGTCGTAGCCTTTCTGCTCCAGTGCCGAGCGCGCCACATTGGTGGCGGCTACGCAGCTGGACCACTCCACATAGGCCAGTTTGATGTCCTTGCTGCCGACCGCCGAAGCGTCCAGCGTGACCGGAGCCGCGCCCGCGGCGGCATCCGGACTGGACGATCCCGACTGCGAGCAACCAGCCAGGGCAATGCTGCCCGCAAGAACGCCGGTGAGAGCCGTACGTGTGATGGTTGGATTGAATTTCATGCGTGTCTCCTGGTGACTAACTTATTTCGGCAGACGTCGGTGAACGTCGCCCAATGCGTTGGGTTATGCGGTCGAGAATCATCGCCAGGATGACGATGGCGATGCCTGACTCGAAGCCCTTGCCAGGCTCCAGCCGCTGGATCGCTTTCCAGACCTCTCCGCCGAGGCCGCCGGCGCCGATCATGGCCGCGATCACCACCATCGACAGCGACAACATGATGGTCTGGTTGACGCCGGCCATGATGGTGGGCACCGCCATCGGCAGCTGCACTTTGAACAATTTCTGACGTGACGAGGAACCAAACGCGTCGGCCGCTTCGATCAGGTCGTCGGGTACTTGGCGGATACCCAGCGCGGTCAGTCGAATCGCCGGCGGCATCGAGAAAATCACCGTGGCGACACTGGCCGATACCGCGCCCAGGCCGAAGAACGGGATCGCCGGAATCAGGTAGACGAAGGCGGGCATGGTCTGCATGAAGTCCAGCACCGGCATGACCACCCGCGATGCGCGCTTGCTCAGCGCCGCAGCGATGCCCAGCGGCAAGCCGATCGACACCGAAATCAGGGTCGAAATCAGCACCAGCGTGACCGTCTGTACGGTGGGCTCCCACAATCGCAGGTTCCACAGAAACAGCATGCCCAGCAACGAAAAAATCGCGACACGGCGACCGGCCATGCGCCACGCCAGCGCCGCAACGGAGAGGATGATCAGCCACGGCGGCAGATATAGCAGGCCGCTGACCAAAGCATCGATCACTGCCGAGAGCCCGTGACTGAAGGCCTTGGTGATAAAGGAAAAGTGGCCGGTCAGCCAGTCCAGCGTCACATCGATGATGTGCGCCAGCGGGAACTTGGGAATCTGCGGCATCATGCCTCGGTCTCCTGTGGCTGCTCGGGCGATGGCGCGGCCTCGGTGACGCTACGCTCGGCCAGCGCCGACAGCAGTGCCGTGCGCGTGACGACACCGAGCACCTTGGCGTTCGCGTCAACCACGGGCGTGATGTAACGCCACCCCGCCATCACATTGATGATGTTCATCAACGGCTCGTCGGGTGACACCGATGGCGCCTCTTCGATCAGCCCCTCGATGGTCTTGGCACCGGCTCTCGCGGCCTCGGCAGCCTTCTCCAGACTGATCGCTCCCAGCAACGTGTAGTCACGTTTCACCACCAGGATGCTGGCGAAGTTTTCCTCGTTCATCTTGTGCAGCACGGTACGCGGACCGTCCTGCGGAAACGCCACCACGCGAGCCCGCGCCATCACCGAGCGCGCCGTGAGCACACGCGACATGTCGACGTTCTCCACGAACCTTTCGACGTAGGCATTGGCCGGATTGTTGAGAATGTCTTCCGGGCTGCCGATCTGCACCACCCGACCGTCCTTCATCAGCACGATGCGGTCGCCGATCTGCAACGCTTCATCCAGATCGTGGGTAATGAACACGATGGTCTTCTTCATCCGCTCCTGCATCGAGATCAGCTCGTGCTGCATGTCGCGGCGAATCAACGGATCCAGCGCACTGAAGGCCTCGTCCATCAACAGGATGTCGGGATCGACCGCCAGTGCCCGCGCCAGCCCCACGCGCTGTTGCATGCCGCCGCTCAGTTGCCCGGGCGAAGCGTTCTCCCAGCCTTTCAGTCCGACCAGCTCCAACGATTCGACGGCACGAAGTTGACGCTCTTCCGGCGCCACGCCCTGGATCTCCAGGCCGTAGGCGGCGTTCTCCACGATGGTGCGATGGGGGAACAACGCAAAGTGCTGAAACACCATGCTGATCTTGCGCTGGCGAAACTTCAGCAACGCATCGCGGTCGTAACCGGTGATGTCCTCGCCATCGACAAATATATGTCCTCGTGTCGGCTCGTTGAGGCGATTGAGACAACGGATCAAGGTGGACTTGCCACTACCGGAAAGTCCCATCACCACCAGCAGCTCGCCCTCTTTCACGTCGAAAGAGACGTCGGCGACACCCACCGCATGCTTGGTCTTCTCGCGGATATCCGCGTTGCTCGCGCCCTGGTCAAGCATGCGCAATGCTTGTTCAGGCCGGGGGCCAAATATCTTGGTGAGTTTCTCGATTTTGATTTTCGACATAAGCAATCGTCGGACTCCGCACAGAGTGATGGCCGTCTATGCGCAAATCGTCAATCGCGACACGAAATAGGCACGGTCAAGCAGCGGTTGAGCCAGCTGGACCTGCACAGACAAGCAGTTGTTAGCCGCCCACCGTAGCCGGAACCAACATGAAAACTCAACCCGGCGGCCGCCTTGCATTCGGCGCTTCAATGGGTCACGTGCGCGCCAAGGCGCAGTCAGCTGCAAGACGTTTGGCAACGCATTCAAGAACACTGCCGCTACACTACAAAGCGGATTAACAAGACTTAGAAGATTTTTCGCATGCGCATTCTGGTCACGGGAACGGCGGGATTTATCGGCGCGGCGGTCGCCGAACGGTTATTGTCCCGCGGCGACGACGTCTGGGGCTTCGATAATCACAACGATTACTACGACCCCGCGCTGAAGGAGGCACGGCTGGCGCGCTTTGCCGACCACCCGAACTACACCCACCAACGTGCAGACCTGGCTGACCAGGCGGCGGTCGATCATGCGTTTGCCACGTTCAAGCCCCAACGCGTGGTCCATCTGGCGGCGCAGGCGGGTGTGCGTTATTCGCTGGAGAATCCGCGCGCCTACGTGCAGAGCAATCTGGTTGGATTCGTCAACATGCTCGAGGCTTGCCGACATGCTCACATCGAGCATCTTGTCTACGCCTCGTCCAGTTCGGTCTACGGCGCCAATCGGAAGCTGCCATTCGCCGTGGAAGATGCGGTCGACCATCCAGTCAGCCTGTATGCGGCAAGCAAGAAAGCCAATGAATTGATGGCGCATACGTACAGCCATCTACATGGTTTGCCCACGACCGGGCTGAGATTCTTCACCGTTTACGGGCCATGGGGTCGTCCCGACATGTCGCCGATCCTGTTCGCTGACCGAATCAGCCGGGGCGAGTCGATCGACGTGTTCAACCACGGCCACCACAGCCGCGACTTCACCTATATCGACGACATCGTCGAAGGCGTGATCCGCGCGCTCGACCACCCGGCCGAGCCCGATCCTGCCTATAACGACAAGCAGCCGAATCCAGGCACGTCCCGTGCGCCGTATCGGGTATACAACCTGGGCAACGATCAGCCGGTACAGCTGATGCGGTTCATCGAGCTGCTCGAGCAACACTTGGGCCGCACGGTGGCGAAGCGCCTGTTGCCGATGCAACCGGGCGACGTGGCCGATACCTGGGCCGACGTTTCGGCCCTACGCCGCGATGTGGGCTATGCGCCGAGCACATCGATCGAGGACGGCGTGAAGCGCTTCGTGGCCTGGTACCGGGAATATCATCAGCTCCCCTGAGCCGGATCAGAACGGCTTAGCGATCACCAGATAGATCACTGCCAGCAACAGCAGCACCGGTAGTTCATTGATCCAGCGCAGCGCTCGCGACGATGGCAGTGAACCACCCGCCGATCTGCGCTTAAGCAATTGACCACACCAGACAAAGTACACCAGCAGCAACGCCACCAGAGTCAGCTTGGCGTCGATCCAGTGCATGTCCGCGGTGACATGTGGCAGCGCCGCGGGAAAGACGCGCCAGCCCTGCCACAAGGCCAGCCCGAACAAGAAGGCGAGCCCGAACATGCTGTGTCCGAATTTATACAGCCGCCGCCCCATCAGCTGCAGCCGCGCTTGCACGGCCGGCTCATTGCTGGTTTCGGCGAGATTCACCAGGATTCGCGGCAGGTAAAACACCGTAGCCATCCACGCGATGACGAACAGCAGGTGCAATGACTTGATCAGGGGGTAGGTCACGGGTATCACCGAAAACGCTGCGACATGCAGCGGCACCGATGATAGCCCGAGCCCACTCGACCATGCCGAGCGGCGACGCTTAGTCGGCGGAGGGGCCGATGCGCTCTAGCAGCGCGTGCAGCAATCGCTGTTGCTGTGCTTCGCCAAGAGGCGCCTTGTTGCGGTCGGTCAACTGGAAGAAATCCTCCACCCGCTCGCCAAAGGTGGCGATGCGCGCGTCATGCACATGCACGTCGTTGCTCAGCATGACCTGCGCCACGGCCGCCAGCAAACCGGGACGGTCGGTTCCCACCAGCGCCATCTGGGTTCGACCGCCGGCGGCTTCGAAACGAATCTTCGGCGTCATCTGGAAATGTTTCTGATGCCGCGACATGCTGCGTTTGCTTGGCTGCACACCAATCGACTGGCTCAACGCGCGCTGGAGACGCTGTTGCAGCTCCTCCGCACGGGACGCACTGGCCGACTGTTGACTGTCTGCCTCCAGCAGCAAAAAAGTATCCAGCGCCATGCCGGTCGGCGAGCTGAGCACGCGCGACTCCATCACCGAGAAGCGCAGGCGATCAAGTACCGCCGTCACCGTGGCGAACAGCCCGTCGCGGTCGGTTCCGTAGACAAACAGTTCGGTACTGCCCCGCACGGACAGCGGATGCACCGCCACCAGCGGCAAGGCACCGTCTGCGCGCAGGATTGCACCCGTCTGCCAGGCGATCTGCTCCGGGCGGTGCCGCAGAAAACTGACCTGCGGGAAATCAGCCCAGACCCGCACCACCTGCGCCTCGGTGAAACCCTCGTTCATCAACAGCGCCAGCGCATGCTCGGAACATTCGTGGACCCGGACCCCGGCCTCGCGCGGCAGCTCCACGTCGCTGCGCAGGACATATCGGGTGGTGGTGTACAGATCGGCGAGCAAGCGGTCTTTCCAGCTGTTCCACAGCCGGGGACTGGTACCGATGATGTCCGCGATGGTCAGCAAGTACAGCTCGGCGAGACACTCGTTGTCATCGACCAGGTCCGCAAACCGGTGCACCACGTCGGGATCGCTGATGTCCTGACGCTGCGCGGTGGTACTCATCAGCAAATGCCAGCGAACCAGCCACGCGATGCGGGTGATGTCCCCCGGCGGCAGGCCGATCCGGGTGCAGAACGTGCGCGCGTCCTCTTCACCCAGTACGGAGTGATCACCGCCCCGACCCTTGGCGATGTCATGGAACAACCCCGCCAGCAGCAGCACCTCCGGTTTGGGTAGCTTGTCCCAGATTTCGCAGCCCAGCGGGAACTCCCCTCGCGCCTCGGGATCGGCGAACCGCGCCATGTTTCGCAGTACCCGCAAGGTGTGCTCATCCACCGTATAAACATGAAAAAGGTCGTACTGCATGCGTCCGAACACCTTGCCGAACGCGGGCAGAATGGCGGCCAGCAAGCCATGCCGGTTCATCCGCCACAACGCTTCCACCGCTGGCGCGCCTCGGCGCATTAGCTTGAGAAAGGCGGCCAGCACCTCGTCGTCATCGGCAAGCTTGCCGTCATGGGCATCGGTCGCCTGGTGAATCCGGCGCATGGTGTCGGCGCTGAATCCACGGATGCCCGGTTGGTCCAGCCGCGCCATGAAGATCTCCACCAGCGCCGCCGGGCGTTGCAGGAACAGCCGCGGGTCACGAGCGGCCAACCGCGAGCCATAGCGCACGAAGTCCGCACCCACCGGCTGCGGTTCGCCCGGAGGCTCCAGCATTTCCTCAAAGCGCTCGGCCACCTGTACGCCCAGCCGCTCCACTTGACTGGCCGCCCGGTAATAGCCCTGCATGAACTGCTCGACGCCGAGGTTCTTCTCGTGCTCGTCCTTGAACCCCAATCGCGTCGCCAGGCCCCGCTGGTAATCGAACAACAGCCGCTCCTCCGCCCGACTGGCCTCCAGATGCAGCGCGAAGCGATAACGGCGCAGGGTCGCCTCGGATTCTTCGAGCGCCGCCTGCTCGGCCGGATCAAGCAGGCCTTCGACCACCATGTCGGACAAGTCGGCGGCATTCGCCAGTCGGCGCCCCATCCAGCGCAGCGAATCCAGCGTCCGCAATCCGCCGGGGCCGTCTTTAAGGTTGGGCTCCAGGTTGTAGGCGGTGTCGTCGTAACGGGCGTGCCGCGCATCGCGTTCGGCTAGTCGGGCGGCGAGGTATTCGCGCGGTGGCCACAGTGCAGGGTCATCGACGATCGATCGCAGCCGCGCATCGAATGCGGGGTCTCCGGCCAGCCGCCGCGCATCCAGCAGGCTGGTGAACACGCTGGCATCGTGCGCGGCCAGTTCACGGCACTGCACCGGATCGCGCACAGCGTGACCCACTTTCAGACCGACATCCCACAACGTGGCAAAGAATTGCTCGAGCGCGCGCAGCCGAGCGGGCTCTGGCGCCAGCACCATGGCCAGCAGATCCACATCGGAAAACGGAAACAGCAGCCCTCTTCCAAAGCCGCCGACGGCAAACAAGGTCGTGTTCTGAACGTCACCCAGGCAAGCCATCCACACGTGGGCGACGACCCGATCGACCGATTCGCCGCGCCGTCGAATCAGGGAGGTGACGTCGGCGCCATCCCGGAACGCAGTCGCAAGCACCCGCTCGACATCGCCCAGCAACTGCCGCAGCGCGCGGCGGGCATCGGCGGAAACGCCGGAACGCGGCACCGCCACCGGCAAGCGCGGCAGCGGCGGCAAGACAATCGGTTTCATCGGCGACATGGGCAGGCGACTCTCCAAACGTTGGGAGCCAGAGTAACGTTTGAAGAGACGCGCCGAGCGCGCCCTACCCTCGCACGGTCGGGCCCCGCACGATCAGGCGTCGGGCCAGGGCGTGAGGATCTCGAAACCGTCGTCGGTCACCGCCAGGGTGTGTTCCCACTGCGCCGACAGCGAGTGATCCTTGGTCACCACGGTCCAGCCATCCGGCAATTGACGGGTCTGGGGCTTGCCGGCGTTGACCATCGGCTCGATGGTAAAGGTCATGCCCTTCTTCAATTCCACCCCGGTGCCGGGCTTGCCGTAGTGAAGCACCTGCGGCTCGTCGTGGTAGATCTTGCCGATACCGTGACCGCAGTATTCCTTGACCACGCTGAAACCGGCCGCCTCGGCATGTTGCTGGATCGCATGGCCGACATCACCCAGCGTGCCACCGGGACGCACCGCCTCGATTCCGCGCATCATCGCCTCGAAGGTGGTATCCATCAGGCGCTTGGCCAGCACCGAGGGGTTGCCGGCGACATACATGCGACTGGTATCGCCATGCCAGCCGTCCTTGATCACGGTAACGTCGATGTTGACGATATCGCCATCCTTGAGCACCTTGCCTTCGTTCGGGATGCCGTGGCAGATCACGTGGTTGACCG
>JALYXN010000047.1 GCA_030947085.1 Pseudomonadota bacterium
CATATGACCAGCCCGGTTCATGCACCGATCTGGTAAACGGCTTGCCCGAGCCGGCGCGACATCAGATCACTGTCGCGATGTACCCGGAAGCAACGCATGGGTTCGATCGACTGGAACCGGCTCAAACCGTGACCGATCCATACTCTCATCTCGGCCAAGGCGGCGAGGTGAGAATGGAAGCCAACCCGGATGCCGCCGCCAAGTCGCGGCAGGCCATGGTGGATTTTTTTAAGCGCGCTTTCACTGCGGTCGAGCCGGCGAACGGCTGACTTACTACATCGACGCGCACACGTAGCGACTGCCGCGATTGAGGATGTTGCAAGCCAATGAAGATTGAAGAAAAACTACTGGCTCTGGGCCTCACGCTGCCACCGCCGCCCCAACCTCCGCCTGGGATCGTCCTTCCATTCCGGTTTGTGAGAATCGTTGGCAGCCGGGCATTGATCTCCGGTCACGGACCGCAAAATGCGGATGGCTCTTTTGCAGAACCACTCGGCAAGCTGGGGCGCGAAGTCTCGCTCGAACAGGGCTACCTTGCCGCTCGACTTGTTGCGCTCTCTGTCCTTGGCAGCCTTAAGCGCGCGCTGGGCGACCTTGACCGCATCACCGCTTGGTCGCGCGTTCTCGGCATGGTCAATTCGGCGCCCGGTTTCATCATGCAGCCGAACGTCATTAACGGATTCTCTGACCTCATCCTGGAGCTTTATGGCACTGACGTGGGGGCTCACAGTCGCAGCGCGGTGGGCCTCGCCGAGCTTCCTTTCAATATTCCGGTGGAGATTGAGGGGGAGGTAGAGATCGACCGGACGTAGTCCATGCAGGAGATAATGAAGGGCGAGCAATAAAACACGCAATGGATTTAAGGCGCCGCCCGCCAAGCTGAGGGCGACGAGCTTCTTGGCGACCCCGGGCCGCCCCACCTCAGTCCTCCCCTGGAAGGGGAGGAGGTACGGGTGTGAGGCTTGGGTGGAAGCTTCGTTTCCTCGCCTGCTTTGCTCGATGATGAGTATCGACCATCGCCGCATCCGGCCCGCGCAGGCGGCTCTGAAGGGTGCGTAGTCTCCGGGTCGCGGCTGATTACCGCCGGTGTCGCGTGTGCAAGTGGCCGCTCTCTCGCATCGGACTGACGGTGCGGCAAGCTCGTAGCTGTGTCTCGACTTGTCCAGCGTGCCCGGGTTGTCTAACCTGCAGGACTATTGATGGCTTAGGGATCGTCCCGCGCCGTTGCCTTGGGGAAAGCACATGCCGGACATGCATTCATGAGTCTCAAGCTTCGGCTGGTCGTCATGAACTTGCTGCAGTTCTTCGTCTGGGGTTCGTGGCTGATCACCATCGGCGCGTACTGGTTTCAAAACAAGCACTGGGGCGGCGCGCAGTTCGGCGCGATCTTTTCCACCATGGGCATCGCCTCGCTGTTCATGCCCTCGCTGATGGGGGTAATCGCGGACAAGTGGATCAACGCCGAGAAACTCTACGGCGTGCTGCATATTCTGGGTGCGCTGGTGTTGTTCACGGTACCGATGGTCGACAACCCAGTGACCATGTTCTGGGTGATGCTGCTGAACATGTGCTGCTACATGCCGACGATCTCGCTGTCGATCGCGGTGGCCTACAACGCGCTGAAGAAAAACAATCTGGACGTGGTGGTGAACTATCCGCCGATCCGCGTCTGGGGCACGGTAGGTTTCATCGTGGCGCTGTGGACGGTCAGCCTGCTGCACCTGGAAACCTCGTCGGGGCAGTTCTATGTGGCATCGGCGGCGGCGCTGGTGCTTGGCCTCTACGCGTTCACCCTGCCCGCCTGTCCGCCGAAAATGGCTACGCTGGCCAAGCGCTCAATGCTGGACACGTTGGGGTTGACCTCGTTCAAGCTGTTCAAGAACGCCAAGATGGCGACGTTCTTCGTTTTCGCGATGCTGCTGGGCGCCTCGCTGCAGCTGACCAATGCCTATGGCGACACCTTTCTGCACGACTTCGCCAAGATTCCCGCGTTCCAGGACACGCTGACGGTGCGGTATCCGGCGATCATCATGTCGATTTCGCAGGTGTCGGAGACGCTGTTCATCCTGGCGATTCCGTTCTTCCTGAAGCGCTTCGGCATCAAGACGGTGATGTTCATCAGCATGGCCGCGTGGGCGCTGCGCTTCGGCCTGTTTGCCTACGGTAATCCGGGCCCCGGCCTGTGGATGATCGTGATGTCGTGCATCGTCTACGGCATGGCGTTCGACTTCTTCAACATCTCCGGCTCGCTGTTCGTGGAGGGCCAGAGCGATCCGGCCATTCGCGCCAGCTCGCAGGGACTTTTCATGATGATGACCAACGGCGTGGGCGCGGTGCTGGGCAGCTCGATCAGTGGGCTGGTGATTGAATACTGCTTTACCGCCGCTGACGGCAGCAAGAACTGGCACGGCATCTGGATCAGTTTTGCCGCCTACTCGGCGCTGGTGGCGGTGGCGTTCCTGATCCTGTTCCGGCATAGCCATGTGCGGCCGGCGCCGGGCGAGGTGCAAGCCAGCCTGGCGCATTGAGCCGTCGGGCAGTCACGGCGTCGGCTGTAACCGGCTAAAATGGCCGGATGCAGATCGGCCCCTACATCATCGACCCGCCGGTGGTGCTCGCCCCCATGGCGGGCGTCACCGACAAGCCGTTCCGGCTGCTGTGCAAGCGGCTGGGCGCAGGTCTGGCGGTGTCGGAGATGACCACCGCCGATCCTAAGCTGTGGCATACGCGCAAGTCGCTGCACCGGATGGACCACGCCGGCGAGCCCGAACCGGTGAGCGTGCAGATTGCGGGTTTCGACCCGGCGATGCTGGCCGAGGCGGCGCGTTTCAACATCGCCAATGGCGCGCAGATGATCGACATCAACATGGGTTGCCCGGCCAAAAAGGTGTGCAACGTGTGGTCGGGTTCGGCGTTGCTGCAGGACGAGCCACTGGTGGCGCGCATCTGCAAGGCGGTGGTGGATGCGGTGGACGCGCCGGTCACGCTTAAAATCCGCACCGGCTGGGATCGCGATAACCGCAACGCCCTGACTATCGCTCGCATCGCCGAGGATGCGGGCATTGCCGCGTTGTCGGTGCACGGTCGCACTCGCGCCGACAAGTACGAAGGCGAAGCGGAGTACGCGACCATCGCCGCGGTCAAGGCCGCCGTGAATATTCCGGTGCTGGCCAACGGCGACATCACCACGCCGCAGCGGGCAAAGCACGTGCTGGAGTCGACCGGTGCCGACGCGGTGATGATTGGCCGCGGCGCGCAGGGCCGGCCATGGATTTTCCGCGAAGTGGCGCATTATCTCGCCACCGGCGAACTGCTGCCGGACCCGTCGGCGGCCGAGGTCGCCATCATGCTCATCGGACATCTTGAGCATCTGTACGACTTCTACGGCGAACTGGCGGGCGTGCGCATCGCGCGCAAGCATCTGGGCTGGTACGCCAAGGATCGTCCGGAAAATGCGGCGTTCCGCCAGATCGTCAACCGCGCTGAATCGGCCAGCGACCAGCTGCGATTGACCCGCGATTACTTCGACGCGCTGCAGCAAGGCTTGCGCATCGCTGCGTGAGTGGCCGCGCGCTGTGCGGGTCCGAGAAGGCCGCAGACTTTGAGCTTCTGGCAATTCACTG
>JALYXN010000060.1 GCA_030947085.1 Pseudomonadota bacterium
CGAGGCCTACCGCATCAGCTCGCCGATCGAGTACGCCGACCAACTACAGGATCCGCTGCTGATCGAACATGGCCTGATCGACGACAACGTCATGGCCAGCGATTCGCTGCGCCTGTACCAGCGCTTCGTCGAACTGCACAAGAAAAACTTCTGGATCTCGCTGTACCCGATGGAACGCCACAGCTTCGAACACCCGGACTCCTGGCACGACGAATACCGGCGCATCGATGAGTTGTTCGATACCTATGTGAAGCCGGTAAAGTAGGCCGACATCCAGCCGCCATTCGATCATTGGAAAACTGAAACTGCATGTTGAGCAGCGTGATCCACGAAGAGGCTCGATGCAGGATTGGGCGCGGGATGACCGCGTCCATGCAAAGCCTTCTCCTGCGTGGTTCCAGGTTGTGTTGAAGCGCAGGAATTACATCTGGCGGCATCGCACTGACGGCGGAGATTCCTGATCCATCTTCATGATGATCAATCGCCGCCGCAAGTGTCAGCCTCTTTGTTGCCATCACCATGGAACGGGTTCGAATGATGAAAGCATTTCTTGTGGCTTCCCTGATCTGCGTGACGCTTGCTGGCTGCGTTGTGGAGCATGCCGATATCAAGTACCCGGCTGGGGCCATCCTTCCCTTCGAAGCCATTCAACGCGCCGCCTATGCAGCGCCGAAGCCGGTCTACGGCGTGTTCTGGCTCCGGGTTCAGGCGACCGGGACGGCGCACGGCGAGGTCTACCTCAATTCAGAGAAGGATTATCGCGACCAGCGGAATATCACCATCGTGATACGGCCATCTGTCGTCAAGGCACTGGAAGAAAAATTGGGGCCGAATCCGGCGGCGACCCTCATGCACAAGTCCATTCTTGTTCGTGGCGCAGCGCGTCGCGTGACCATCCACTTCGGCGTCAATGGCAGGCCTTCCACAAAATACTACTATCAGACCCACATCAACGTGACCGACACAGGTCAAATTTCGTTCGATGGAAGAGGCTGAAAGGCAGCCGACATGACCATGAATACCTCGCGTGTTTTTGTGGCTGTTGTGGGAATTCTGTTGCCGTATCTTGCGCGTCTGCCTGGTGGCGCGGACTGGCTGGCGCAATACAGCCATGGCGGCCCGGATGCATGGCTCTTTCTGGGTGGATTCAACGCGATCGCCTGGGTTGCCATCGTGGCAATCAGCTTGCTCTACCGGCACGCAGCCTCGCTGCTGGCGCCGTCGCTACTCGGCTTCGGATTTCTGGCGTGGGCGCACGGCTCACTCGATCTGGCGTCCGACGCGCAAGCGGCGCTGGCGCTGATTTTCATTCCCATCTACGCCTTGCTGCCGATCGGCGTGGGCGGGATGGTCGGTTATGTGATGGATCGCCGCCTGCGTCGCTCGCATCCTGTCCGACCGACCAAGCCCTCGCCCGCGGTACCCGGCAACGACTCAAGCAGCGGCACCTTTTGAGCTTAGTCGACCGGCGCGCCCAGCGAGGCCTGCCTTTGTTTGGCAAGACCTGCCTGATCGCTTCCTGAGATCGAGGCGGTGGATTGATGAACGTCGGCTCACTCGACGGCATCAGGGAAAGTTTTTTTCCGTTCGTCGGTTACGCCAGGCATTCGGCAAGGACTAGACTTCGCGCCTGCTGCACTGGCGTTCGCGCCTCGGTTTTTTTCCTGCCTTTGTGGAATTCATCATGGCCATCAGCAATCGAATCCCTCGCCCCTGGGTGGATCGCCGCATCACGGCGCGCCTGCTCATGGCGACCGAACTGGACAAGCTGCCAGCAGACGAGCGCGCCATTGTGGAGCGCTTCATCGGGCGAAAGCACATGGCGCGCAATGTGCTGCAGGAGTTCGATCAACGCATGAGCTTCGGCGAGCGCCTGGCCGACCGCGTGGCGGAAGTGGGCGGCAGCTGGAGTTTCATCCTGGTGTTTTTGGGGGTGATGGCCGGCTGGATGGCGGTGAACAGTGTGCTGTTGCGGCACGAGGCGTTCGACCCGTATCCGTACATCCTGCTCAATCTGGCGCTGTCGTGTCTGGCTGCGTTGCAGGCGCCGATCATCATGATGAGCCAGAACCGGCAGGCCGATTCCGATCGCGCACAGGCCAAGAACGACTACGAGGTCAACGTGCGCGCGGAGCTGGAAATCCTGCAGGTGCACGAGAAGATCAACGCTCTGCGCGACACCGAATTGTCCGAGCTGCTCGAGCTGGTGCGACGGCAGGAAGCCACCTTACAGGCGCTGGGCGAACAGCTGGCTCCGAAGGGCGCCGACTAAGCCGACAGTTCCACCCGCTATTATCGTGGGCGCCTGAGGCCAGCGCCGTGCGCCCACGAATAGCGTCAGCTCACGACAACTGACGCAGGCCCGCCGCTTCGCGCGCCAGCAGTTCGATGGCGCCCCAGTCGCCCGCTGCCAGCTTGTCGGCAGGCGTGAGCCATGAGCCACCCACGCAGATCACGTTGGGCAGGTTGAGGAAGTCGGCGGCGTTGGTGAGGCTGATGCCGCCGGTGGGGCAGAAGCGCAGCTGCGGCAGCGGGCTGGCCCATGCGCCGAGCAGCTTGTGGCCGCCAGCGGGTACGGCGGGGAAAAACTTCAGATGCCGGTAACCGCGCTCGAACATGACCATCACCTCGCTGGCGGTGGCGGCGCCCGGCAGCAGCGGCAGGTCGCTGTCGTCGGCAGCATCGAGCAGCTTCGGTGAAATACCGGGGGACACCGCGAAGCGCGCACCGGCTTGCCGCGCCGCCTCGAGGTCTTTGGCGGTAAGCACGGTGCCGACACCGATAATCGCCCCCTCCACTTCGGCGGCGATGGCGCGAATGGCATCCAGCGCGGCGGGCGTGCGCAAGGTGACTTCGATCGCGGGGATGCCGCCGGCGACCAAGGCTCGGGCCATCGGCACGGCGGCTTTCGCGTCGTTGATCACCACCACCGGAATCACCGGCGCCAGACGCATGGTGGCTTCGATCTGCTGTTGTTTTTGTTCGATGGTGGTCACATGAGTCTCCGGGTGTCTTGGCTTCTCCGTCTGCGTAAGGAGGCGGGAGGAGTGTTCTGGTTAAGCGGGCAAGGTCAAGGGCGGACCCCACCCCAACCCTCCCCTGCGAACAGGGGAGGGAGCTGAGTTAGAGGACGCCGGCGCCCAGGTCGGCGCTGGCGGAGGCCTGGCGGAACAGTCCGAACAGCTCCCGGCCCATGCCACTGTGCTGGGAGGAGAGATCGGCCTGCTGCGGTTGGCGTGCGTCGAATTCGCTGGCTTCGACCAGGACGTCCAGACGTCCATTGGTGGCATCGAGTCGAATCATGTCGCCGTCGCGGATCTTGCCGATGGCACCACCGGCCACGGCTTCGGGGGTGACATGGATGGCCGCCGGTACGCGGCCGGAGGCGCCAGACATGCGCCCGTCGGTAAGCAGGGCGATGCGATGGCCGCGATCCTGCAACAGCGCCAGCGTCGGGGTGAGCTTGTGCAGCTCAGGCATGCCGTTGGCCTGCGGACCCTGGAAGCTGACCACGGCAATGAAGTCGCGATTGAGCTCACCACGCGTGAACGCCTCGCCGACCTCGTTCTGGTCGTGGAACACCACCGCAGGCGCTTCGATCACGAGTCGGTCGTCCGGCACCGAGGACACCTTGATCACGGCACGGCCGAGATTGCCCTGCAACATGCGCAGGCCGCCGTCGGCGCGGAACGGTTCGTCGGCACCGCGCAGCACGCCGCGGTTGCCGCTTTCGCGGGAAACCGGCGTCCAGCGCAGCTTGCCGTTGTCATCGA
>JALYXN010000080.1 GCA_030947085.1 Pseudomonadota bacterium
ACCGCTTGCCCTGCTCATCGCCGCATCGTTGACCCTTGCAGGCGGCATGCCGCTGGCGCTGGCAGCAACCGCCCCCGTCTCGACCGTTGCAGCCACGGCGCAGATTCCGGAGCTGGCTTACGCCCGCTTTACGCTTTCGAACGGCCTGACCGTGGTGGTGCACGAAGATCACAAGGCGCCGGTGGTGGCGGTGAGCGTGTGGTATCACGTCGGCTCCTCCTATGAGCCCAAAGGCAAGACCGGCTTTGCACATCTGTTCGAGCACCTGATGTTCCAGGGCTCGGAGAACCACAAGGACGAATACTTCAAGCCGTTCGAGCTCGCCGGCGCCACCGATCAGAACGGCACCACCTGGCTCGACCGCACCAATTATTTCGAGACCGTGCCGACTACCGCGCTGGACATGGCGTTGTGGATGGAGTCTGACCGCATGGGCCATCTGCTCGGCGCGATCGGCAAGCCGCAGCTCGACGAACAGCGCGGCGTGGTGCAGAACGAGAAGCGTCAGGGCGAAAACCAGCCGTATGGACGCGCCAGCGAATTGATCCAGGCCGAGGCCTTTCCGGCCAACCATCCGTATCACCACGACACCATCGGCTCGATGGATGACTTGAATGGCGCTTCGCTGACGGATGTGAAGCAGTGGTTCCGCGGCTATTACGGTGCGGCCAACACGGTGGTGGTGCTTTCCGGCGACATCACGCCAGCAGCGGCCAAGGAGAAAATGCAGCGCTACTTCGGCGACATCGCCGCCGGACCGCAAGTGCCGCGTCCGCAGCCATGGGTGGCCGCGCGCACCGACTCGACCCGCGGCAGCATGACCGACAACGTGGCCCAGACCCGCCTTTATCGCGAGTGGAACGTGCCCGGTCGCGGCACCCGCGATGAGAACCTGCTGGAGCTGGCTGCCGCGGTGCTCGGCGGCGGCAAGACCTCCCGGCTCTATCAGCGGCTGGTCTATCAGGACAAGTTGGCCGACAACGTTTCGGTCGATGTCGACCAGCACGTGCTGGCCAGCATGTTCCAGTTGCAGGTCGACGTGAAGAAAGGCGTCGACCCGGCGAAGGTCGAGGCCGCCGTCGCCGATGAATGGCAGAAATTTCTCAAGAACGGCCCTACCGCCGACGAACTGGCGCGGGTGAAGACATCGACCCGCGCGTCGTTCGTGCGCGGTCTGGAGCGGGTCAACACGCAGGCGTTGGTTTTGGCCCAGGGTCAGCTCTATCACGATGACCCGTCGATCTACCTCAAGCAGTTCAAGCAGTTCATGGCGGCCACACCGGCCGATGTGACCCAACTCGCCAACCGCTGGATCGCCAAGGGTGATTACACCCTGACCGTGGTGCCAGGCAAGGTTGATGAAGTCGATACGGCCAGCTCGGCCGGCCGCGCCGCGATACCGGGTGCGCCTGCGCCGGTACTGTCGGCCAAGGGTGATCACAAGGCCGTGGTCAGCGATGTCGATCGCGGCAAGGGCGTGCCCGAGGTCAGTCAGTATCCCGATCTGAAGTTTCCCGAACTGCAGCGGGGCAAGCTCGACAACGGCGTCGAGGTCATTCTCGCCGAGCGCCATACCGTGCCGGCCGTGCAGATGCAGCTGTTGTTCGATGCTGGCTACGCCGCCGACCAAGGCCGCAAGCTCGGCACCTCCAGCTTCACCATGTCGATGCTGGACGAGGGCAGCAAGGATCTGGATTCGGTCGAGATCGCCAAGCGTGAACAGCGGCTTGGCGCGATCATCGCCAGCGGTTGCGGGCTGGATTTCTGCAACGCGTCGTTGAACGCACTGAACGATCAGCTCACGCCGTCGCTAGCGCTGTTTACCGACATCGTGCGTCATCCGGCTTTTCGCGAAACCGACATCAGCCGTCTGCGTGGCCAGTGGCTGGCCGGCATTGCCCAGGAAAAGAGTCAGCCGATCGGGATTGCGCTGCGCACGCTTCCGCCACTGCTTTATGGCAAGGGGAATGCGTATGCGATTCCGTTCACCGGCAGCGGCACCGAGGCGTCGATCTCGTCGCTGAATGCCGGCGACATGCGCCAGTTCATGAGCGACTACATCCGCCCGGACAATATGAAGATTCTGGTAGCGGGCGACACCACGCTGGCCAGGATCATTCCGCAGTTGAACGCGGCTTTCGGTGACTGGAAGGCGCCGGTCAGCGCCGTGCCAACCAAGAACATCGGCACGGTCGCGGCACCGAACGAGGCGCATGTATACCTGATCGATCGTCCGGGTGCGCAGCAGACCCTGGTGCTCGCGGGCAGCCTGGCGCCCTCGACCGAGGCGCTGAACGATCTGCAGATTGCCACCATGAATGGCGCCTTCGGTGGCACCTTTACCTCGCGACTGAACATGAATCTGCGCGAGGACAAGCACTGGGCTTACGGTGCTTACAGCTTCCTGCAGAGCGCCGTCGGCCAGCGTCCTTTTTTGCTGTACGCGCCGGTGCAGACCGACAAGACCAGTCAGTCGGTGGCCGAGATGTTGAAGGAAGCGAAGGGAGTCATTGGCGACGAGCCGCTGACCGCGCAGGAGATCAACAAGATCAAGGTAGGCGATATTCGCAGCATGCCGGGCGGTTATCAGACCACGTCGGCGGTGATGGGTGCCTTGCAAGGCATCGCGCAGTACCACCGTCCGGATGATTACGTGCAGACCCTCAAGGCACGCACCGAGGCCCAGACCGATGCATCGGTCCAGGCGGCAGCGAAGGAAATTATCCACCCCGGGCAGCTGACCTGGGTGATCGTGGGCGACCTGAAGAAAATAGAGGCTCCGATCCGCGCGCTGAATATCGGCCCGGTGCAAGTGCTGGACGCTGACGGCAAACCAGTGGCGACCGCAGCGAAGTAAGCCTTGGCGCGATGCCGGCTGTTGTCCGGCGTCGCGCCTGTCGCATCGGCTACAGCATTTCATCGGGATAAAGGATGCCGCCGCGTCCTCGCGGTAGGATGGCGGCAGAAGGGCTGACCATGCGGTCGGCCTGTACTCACTACCTGCTAACGCTGCGGAGTTATCCATGCGCAAGACCCTGCTGTTGCTCACCCCGATGTTGTTGCTCACTGGTTGCAACTGGGGTATCACCATGGATACCGCAGCGAGGAATGTGCGCACGGCGTGGGCTGGCGATGTCTCCTCCTGCCGCGAGCTGGGCAAGGTCACCGTTTCGGTGATGGACCACGTCGGACCGGTCGACCGTAACAACATCACCGTGCGCGACGAGCTCGAAGTGCTGGCCCGCAACGAGGCGGCCAAGATGCGCGCGGATACCATCAAACCGTTGAGCGAGCCGGTCGACGGTTCGCAGCCATGGGGCGTTTATCAGTGTGGCGCGGCAGGGACACCGTCGACGTTGCCGAGGGCGACGCCAGCAGCCACTCCGCCAACCACCGGCGGCACCCAGACATTTCCGGTCCACAGCCACTGAACGCACATGCCGCGGTAGCCAGCAGCATGGTCGCCAGCCTCGAAACGCGTTCACGCAGCACGCTTGGGGCGCGATGCGCCGACCAAGCGTGTTCACGCAGGCTTTGAGATGATGGGTTTTGATGCAGACTTTTCGGTGCCCATGAATACGTTGATTACTGCGCCGCGCCGTCTTGCGCGCCATCTCTTGCCTGGTCGCGGTAAGCGGCGGTCGGCACTCGATGCGCTACCCTTTTTTGCGATACCGGCCAGTGCGATAAGCCAGCTCAACGACGCTGCCGCCTTCCGGCGGCAATTGCTTGAACTGATTGCCGGGGCGCAGCGGCGCATCGTTATCGTGACCCTGTATCTCGAAGACGACGACGCGGGCCGTGAGGTGATGGACGCGCTGTATGCGGCAAAGGCGCGGCAGCCGGCTCTGCAGATATCGGTCTTTGTCGACTGGCACCGCGCCCAGCGCGGCCTGATCGGCAAGGGCAAAAGCGAGGGCAACACAGCCATGTATCGCCACTACGCCGAACGACTCGGCGCGGGCGTCGACATTTATGGCGTGCCGGTGCAAAGCCGGGAAATCTTCGGCGTGTTGCACGTCAAGGGTTTTGTTGTCGATGACACCGTGCTTTACAGCGGGGCCAGCCTCAATGACATCTACCTTGCCCGCCACCAGCGCTATCGGCTTGATCGCTACCACTTGTTACATCACGCCGAACTGGCTGACGCGATGGCGCGCTTCGTGCTGGTGAATTTTATTGCCAGCGAGGCGGTGCGACGACTGAACGTTGCGGAGATAGCTTCCACCAAGACCTTGCAGCCAGCGATCCGCGAATTTCGCCAAACCCTGCAGCAGGTGCAATACGAGACACCGCACGACGCACTCGGACCGGCCGACGTGGCGGTGACGCCATTGCTCGGTTTCGGCCGTACCGAAAACAAGCTCAACGATGTTTTGCTGGCGCTACTGCGCGACACCCGCGAACACCTGATTCTGCTGACCCCGTATTTCAACTTGCCGCGACCGGTGCGCGCGGTGCTGGGCCAGTTGCTGCGCCGTGGCTGCACCATCGACATCATGGTCGGCGACAAGACCGCCAACGACTTCTACATTCCGCCAGGACAGCCGTTCAAGACCATCGGTCTGCTGCCGTATCTCTATGAAAACAACCTGCGCCGCTTCGCGCGCGGGCACCGACGGCAGATCGACAGCGGGCAGCTCAACCTTCATCTTTGGAGTGATGGCGACAACAGCTATCACTTGAAAGGCCTGTTCATCGACAACGACATGGCGGTGTTGACCGGCAACAATCTCAATCCGCGGGCGTGGGCGCTGGATCTGGAAAACGGGCTGGTGCTGCGCGATCCCTCCTGCCTGCTGCACGCCATGCACCGGGAGGAGTGGGCGGCGCTGAAACAGCACGCGACGCGTCTTGCGGACTACCGCGCGCTGGAAAGTCCGCGCGCCTACCCTGATGTGGTGCGCAAGAATCTCAAGCGCCTCAGCCGTACGCGGCTGGATCGATTGGTGAATCGCCTGCTGTGAACGGCAGGCCGGTGGAGGAACGCGTTTCTATGCGGATCGCGTCTCGCTGAGTCGCTGCAGGCGCATGCCGAGCCAGCGATCCACGTCCGACCATTCAGTGGCCAGGATGCTGTAACACACCGTGTCACGCAGGCTGCCATCCGGCCGGCGTTTGTGTGCGCGCAGCACGCCGTCGCGCCGGGCGCCGAGGCGCTCGATCGCCCGCTGCGAATCCAGGTTGCGGTGGTCGGTGTGGAACTCCACCGCCACGCAGTTCAGCGTTTCGAACGCGTGGCGCAGCAACAGCCGTTTGCAGGCGGTGTTGAGGTGACTCTTCTGCCAGCGCCGTGCATACCAGGTATAGCCGATGGCGATGCGCGGCAGTGCCGGGTCGAAGTCGTAGAAGCGGCTGGTGCCGACCACATCGCCGCTGCGTCTTTCGCGCACGGCGAAGGGCAGCATCAGGCCGTCGGCGTGACCTTTCAGCGCTTTCTCGACGTAGTCCCGGGCCGTCCCTGGCGCAGGCGCACTGGTAAACCAGAGATTCCACAGTTCGCCGTCGGCGGCAGCGGCCTCCAGCGCGGGGACGTGAGCGAGGGTCAGTGGCTCGAGCGCAACGTGCTCGTCCTGCAACAGGGAAGTGGGCAGTGGATTCATCGGGATGCCGTAGGGCAGTTCAGGCGTCGAGGTCGGGGATCAGCTTGCTCTCGAGTCGCGCTATCTGGTCTTTCAGCAGCAGCTTGCGCTTCTTCATCCGGGTCAGCTGCAACTCGTCACGGCCGGTCGAAAGGGATAGCTGGGCGATCACCGTGTCGAGGTCGCGATGCTCGATCCTCAGCTCGGCGAGCAGATGGGCGATGTCAGCGTGATCCTGAACCTGCATGGCGATGAGGGCGCTTGGGACGATTGCGCTAGTCTAACGCGCTTGACACTCGGAGAGAGGACTCGCGGCCGGCTACAATGGGGCTCTTTCTTGACCGATTGGCCGTAGATGTCTGCCCGTCCCCAGCCCACACGAACACCCGCGGCCGAGGCCGACAAGCTGGGACGCCGCCTGCGCCACCAGCTCGGACAAGCGATCGGCGATTTCGGCATGATCGAGGACGGCGACAAGGTGATGGTGTGCGTGTCCGGCGGCAAGGATTCCTACGCGTTGCTGGATCTGCTGCTGCAGCTGCAGGCCAAGGCGCCGGTGCGATTCGAACTGATCGCGGTGAACCTGGACCAAAAACAGCCGGACTTTCCCGAGCACGTGTTGCCGGGTTATCTGCAGGCACGTGGCGTGCCGTTCCATATCATCGAGCAGGACACCTACAGTACGGTGACGCGGGTGATTGCGGCCGGCAAAACCATGTGCAGCCTGTGTTCGCGATTGCGCCGGGGCGCGCTGTACAGTTGGGCGGCAGCCAATGGCATCAGCAAGATCGCGCTGGGCCACCATCGCGACGATATTCTCGCCACGTTCTTTCTCAACATGTTCTATCAAGCGCAGTTGAAAGCGATGCCGCCGAAACTGCGTTCGGACGACGGGCGCCATGTGGTGATTCGCCCGCTGGCGTATTGCCGCGAGGACGACATCGCCGAGTACGCCGCGCAGCAGCAGTTTCCGATCATTCCGTGCAATCTTTGCGGCTCGCAAGACCATCTGCAGCGTCAGGCGGTGCAACGCATGCTGGCCGAGTGGGAGCATCTGCAGCCGGGGCGCAGCGAAAACATCTTTCGCGCGCTGGCGCACGTGTCGCCCTCGCATCTGGCCGATCGCGCATTGTTCGATTTCAGCGTGCCTGGAAATCGAGCCGCCGCAGCATCGGGTGCAGCCAACGCGGTGGATGAGACCGTCGCCCCGCAAACTTGAAACTTCCACCCGCCTTTCCACTCCATCAATCGAGTACTTGCCGTGTCCTTCTTTGCAAACGTTGAAATGGCGCCGGGCGACCCGATCCTGGGCCTTACCGAGACCTATCTGGCCGATACCCGTGCGGGCAAGATCAACCTTGGCGTGGGTATCTACGTCGACGAGCAGGGCAAGGTGCCGCTGCTGGCGTCCGTACGCGAGGTCGAGCAGGCGCTGGCACTGGAGGCCAAGCCGCGCGGCTATCTGCCGATCGACGGCATGGCCAGTTACGACAAACTGACCCAGCAACTGCTGTTCGGCGCCCA
>JALYXN010000125.1 GCA_030947085.1 Pseudomonadota bacterium
CGCCGGCTTGTCGCTGGAAGAAGTCTTCAATCTGAGTAAGGTCGATCCATGGTTCCTTGCGGCATTCGAGGACATCGTGTTGACCGAGGCAGAGATCGTTGCGCAAGGCATCACGGCCTTGAACGAGCCACGCATGCGCGAACTGAAGCGCCTGGGATTTGCCGATGCGCGCATGGCCGAGCTGCTCAACACGGACGAAGCATCGGTGCGCCATCTGCGCCACACGCTCAATGTGCGCCCGGTTTACAAGCGGGTCGACTCCTGCGCCGCCGAGTTCGCCACCAGCACCGCGTACATGTATTCAACCTACGAGGAGGAATGCGAGGCGGCGCCGACCGATCGCGACAAGATCATGGTGCTGGGCGGCGGTCCGAACCGGATCGGGCAGGGCATCGAGTTCGACTATTGCTGCGTGCATGCCTCGCTGGCGCTGCGCGAGGATGGCTATGAAACCATCATGGTCAACTGCAATCCGGAAACGGTGTCGACCGATTACGACACGTCCGATCGCTTGTATTTCGAGCCGTTGACGCTCGAGGATGTGCTGGAAATTGTCCACATCGAGAAACCCAAGGGCGTCATCGTCCAGTACGGCGGACAGACACCGCTGAAGCTGGCGCGAGCGCTGGAAGCGGCTGGCGTGCCGATCATCGGTACCAGCCCGGACAGCATTGACCTGGCCGAGGATCGCGAACGATTCCAGCAGATGATCCACAAGATCGGCCTGAAACAGCCGCCCAACCGCACCGCCCGAAATGCCGATGAGGCGCTGGCGCTGGCGCGCGAGATTGGCTATCCGCTGGTGGTCCGGCCGAGCTACGTGCTGGGCGGCCGCGCTATGGAAGTGGTGCATGACGACGACGATCTGTCGCGTTATATCCGCGATGCGGTCAAGGTTTCCAATGATTCCCCGGTGCTGCTTGACCGCTTTCTCGATCACGCCGTGGAAGTGGACGTGGACGTGATCGCCGATGCGGAAGGCAACGTCTTTATCGGCGGCATCATGGAACACATCGAGGAGGCCGGCGTGCATTCCGGTGACTCGTCGTGCTCGTTGCCTTGCTACTCCCTTACCGTGCCCATCCAGGATGAGATGCGACGTCAGGCGACGGCGATGGCGCGCGAGTTGAAGGTCATTGGCCTGATGAATACCCAGTTCGCCATTCAGGGCGACGCGGTCTATATCCTGGAAGTCAATCCACGGGCTTCGCGCACGGTTCCGTTTGTCTCCAAAGCGACCGGCGTGCCACTGGCCAAGATTGCTGCGCGCGTGATGGCGGGGCGTTCACTTGCCAGTCTGGGTGCGATCAAGGAAGTCATTCCCGCGTATTACTCGGTGAAGGAGTCGATCTTCCCGTTCCTGAAGTTCCAGAATGTCGACCCGATTCTTGGCCCCGAGATGCGCTCGACCGGCGAAGTGATGGGTGTGGGCCGTAGTTTCGGCGCCGCCTTTGCCCGCGGTCATGAGGCTGCCGGTATCCGCCAGCCGTCGGTCGGCAAGGTATTTCTGTCGGTCCGCGACGGCGACAAGGATCGGCTGCTGCCGGTGGCCAGGGAAGTGATCGCACGAGGATTCAATCTTGTCGCGACCTCGGGCACCGCCAGCTACCTGGCCGAGCACGGCGTCATCTGCGAGCGGGTGAACAAGGTATTGGAGGGGCGCCCGCATATCGTCGATCTGATCAAGAACGGCGAGATCGTCTATATCGTCAATACCACTGAAGGCAAGCAGGCCATTGCCGATTCGTTTTCGATCCGACGCGAGGCGTTGCAGCATCGGGTGACCTATTCCACCACCGTGGCAGGAGCGCGGGCGCTGGTGCATTCCCTGGATTTCCGGGGCGATGGCGAAGTGCACAGCCTGCAGGAACTGCACAAGGAGTTGATCGCATGAGTCGTCCACCCATCACCAAGACCGGGTCCGAGCGTTTGCGCAGCGAACTGGAAAAGCTCAAGTTCGTCGATCGGCCGCGCATCATTGCCGCCATTGCCGAAGCGCGAGCGCATGGCGACCTGAAAGAGAATGCCGAGTACCACGCGGCGCGCGAGCAGCAGAGCTTTGCCGAAGGCCGCATCGGTCAGTTGGAGAGCCTGCTCTCCAATGCCGAAGTGATCGACGTGACCAGGCTGAA
>JALYXN010000139.1 GCA_030947085.1 Pseudomonadota bacterium
TCACGCAGGCATTGCTCGAAGGCGTCATGCAATTGCTGCGGGGTCAGTGCGCCTTCGCCTTCGTCGAGGTACTTGCCCATCACCGTTTCGTTGATTTCTACCACCTGGTCGAGGATGCGCTGATGGGCCTCGGCCAGTGATGAAAAATCGGTCTGGCCCTCGCTATGAAAGAAGCAGTCCAGTACCCGATTGCCACGCCCGGCGGGCAGGTTCACCGGCAGGCATTCCTTGCCGAATTCCTCCCGCAGCGCTTCGACCAGCGCCGCGAGATCAGCACCGTCGAAATCGATCTTGTTGATCACCAGCATGCACGGCAGCTTGCGTTCGCGCGCATGCATCATCATCCGGCGGGTGCCGTGTTCGATACCGTTGATCGCATTGACCACAATGGCGACGGTCTCCACCGCGGCCAGCGCGGCGAGCGTGGGGCCGCGAAAATCGGCGTGGCCGGCCGTGTCGATCAGGTTGATATGGCAGTCGTCCCGATCGATCGAGGCGATGCAGCTGTCAATCGAGTGGGCGCGTGTTTTCTCCTGTTCGTCGGTGTCGGAGACGGTGCTGCCCTTTTCAATCGAGCCGATGATCTGGATCACGCCTCCGGCCTGCAGCAGGGCCTCAAAAAGTGTGGTCTTGCCGACGGCGGCGTGACCGACGAGTGCGATATTGCGGATGCTTTCCGTGGAATACATCACGATGACCCTCCCATGCAGGGCGTGGCCTCGTGGCATGAAAGGCGCCGCATGAGGCCGCGCGTTGGCGGCTGACGATGACGGGCCGTCATGGTCGCCCTTTCATCGCGCCGGTTTGGTGAGGCACGAGGGCGGTCATGGCGAGCGGCGCTGGGCGCCACCGGTCTAGACTTGAGCGAACCGGCAGTGCGGTCAAGCTGCACTGCGGGGAACTGCCCGCCGTGGCGTCGGTCTGCGTGGTGTGCACGCATTCGCCGGCCCGTACTCATGAGTGCGTCGTGGTTCAAGTGTGCTGCGGCATGCTGCGCAGTCATTCATTCCTGGCGAGGCCCGTTATCGCTCATCCGCCGCAGGTCGAACACCACCGCTGGACGCAGCCGGAGCGGCATCCGTCGGCTCACGGGCTGAGGCCGCTGGACGCCCCGACCCTGGCCAAGTTGCGAGACATGCGCTGGCGCTCGGCGCCGCACAACCCGCGGCGTACCTGGCTGGCGATGATGGCAGTCCTGTCGCTGCACGTGCTGTTTGCGGTGGCGCTCTGGCACATCATGCGTCCGTTGCCGGGCAGGCCAGTGGCGGAACCGGTCGAGCAGGTGTTACGGATGCGCTTTATCAGCCGCGAGCCGACCGCCAGCATCAAAGCGCCACCCGCTCCGCCTGCGCCACCACCCATCCGGCGGCGTGCGCCGGTAACCACACACGAGCCGGCGGCGAAGGACGCCATGCGGCTTCAGCCGCCACCGGCGGTACCCACCGAGACCGCTCACCCCGCCTTGTTCGACAAGCAGGGCCGACCGCTGCTACCTGGCTCAGTCGCTACTTCGGCGGCGCCTGACTACGTACAACACCAGCCGCAGGACAACAGCGGGATCATGCAACACACCGATCCGGTCAAGTACAAGGCCACCCGCTTCGAGCAGTACTTTCCGTCGGCGGATGAAACGGCCGGTGGCGCAGCCGTGCGGCACGTCATCGACAAGGTGGTGAATTCCACCGCGGTCAATCTGCCGCACGGCGTGCATCTGAAATGCACCACGATCCTCGGCATCCCGATTCCCAACTGCATCAATCCACCCGCGCCGCCGTCGGCCAAGGACGGTGATGAACGACTCAGCATGGCTCCGGCGCAGCCGCTGGACGGTATGGCGCATGCACCCAAACCGCCGACTGAAAAGGCGTGCATTGCCCTGTACCGTGCGGGTAAACCGCTGGCGTGGGGCTGCCCGATCGACACCCCGAATCGCGCTGTGGACGCGGAGCTGAGCCAGCGAAATCAACGCCCTGCGGGCCCGCCTTGAGCGTCATGCGCAATCGCATCTGAGGCCGCTACACTGGCCCCATGCCCTTGCCGCCCACGGACAGACCTGCTGCCGAGCGCTCCGCCAATCCTGCGCGGATCATGCTCAATTCGCCCTTGGCAGCGTCGATGCGAGCGCGGGTATTTCATCAGCGTACGCGGCAACGTCCGCGCGAGCGCGGGCTGCGCACGCTGGCTGCCGTCGGGGCGCTGGTGTTGCACTTGCTGTTCCTGTTCGGTTTCGTGCTCGGCCCGGCTTATCAGCCCAAACCACCGCACGAGTCGAAGGTTCAGTTGCTGCAGGTACGCCTGATCGAACCACCCGAACCCCCGCCGCCACCGCCGGTGCGCGGCACGCCACCCAAGGAGCGCGGGCCGCGTCATCAAGGTCGCCGTCGCATCGCGCCGAGCACCGAACCGAGCGCCAACGTGCAGGCCACGCAAGCTACCCGGGCCACACTGAAAGCCGCCAAACCCGTAGTCGCCGCGGCGGCGAAAGCCAGCGCGAAAGTCGCCAGGCCGGTGGCCGCGCCGGCGCCTCCCGTGGCCGTGCCGAAACCCGCGCCTGTGCCGGATCTGAAGCCCGTTCCGCTGGCCAGTGAGCCGCCCACGGTCGAGTTACCGACCCCGGTGCTGCAGCCACCGGCACCGCCGAAGTTCCAGCCCGAATCGGTGCGCAGGCCGCAGCTGGAAGGTAATCAAGCCCTGCCGCCGCCACCTTCGCTGGCCATGCCAGAGGTGCCGCCGCAGGCAGCGCCACCGGTTGCAGTGCCCAGCATCGCGTTGAATATTGAACTGCCCAAGTCCAGCAAACCCGCCAGCGTCGTCGTGGCGCCGGCCGAACTAAGCGGGGCGCCGCCGGCGCCCGCATTGCAGCCAGTGCCGCTGCCGGCGCAGCCACCGCCCAATATCAACCTGCAAAGTGATGTGGCCGCGCCAACGCCGACCGTGCCGCAGCAGCGACCGCAGATCCAGGCGCCTGCTCTCGAGGTAGCCGAGGCCGAGTTGGAGGCGGTGCCGGTCACCCTAGCTGAGTCGGCGAATCTGCAGCCGCAGGCGCCCGCGGTGAAACTCGATATCGCGGACACGGCTCCAAGGCAATCCATCGCGCCCGCGCAATTGAGCGCGCCGGCCGCCCAGACGGCGACGCCAGCACCGCAGCCAGCGACAGCAATCGCGCCGGCGAAGTCGGCATCGGCCCGCACCGCAGAGCAGCCATCTGAGGCGCAGAGCACACCTGCTCCCGGCGATGTGACGACGGGTCGCGATGTGAGCAGGGCACCCGACGCCACGCCGCAGGGCAGCGACAGCGCCCGTGTCGGCGAGCCCGAAGGTGCCGTCACCGGATCACCGAATGCGTCAACTCGCTCATCGGCAAAGCAGCATGCGACAGGGGAGACCGGCAACAAGCGCAATCAGGGCGACAAAGGCAAACAACCGGGTACCGGCCAGCCAGGCGGTAATCAACCCGGTGCCGATCAGGGAGAAAAGCAGGGCGCCCTGGGCGGCTATGTGCAACTCAAGCCCCACGGAGACACCGACATCATGCAGCACGGCACACCAAATATCGGCTACAAGGCTACCCGCTTCGAACAAGACTGGGCGCCCGAGGGCGAAAGCTCGATCGACACCGCGCTGCGTCACGCGGTCGAAAAGACCACCGTCAGCCACACCTTCCACCTGCCGCGAGG
>JALYXN010000186.1 GCA_030947085.1 Pseudomonadota bacterium
ACCAGGTGATCGCGCCCATGCCTGGCCGGATCGTGCTGGTCAAGGCGAGCGCTGGCGATGTGGTCGAACAGGGGCAGGAATTGCTGGTGATGGAGGCGATGAAGATGGAACTGGCGTTGAAAGCGCCCCGCGCCGGCACCATCGAAAGCATCAGCGCCAGCGAAGGCGAATTTGTCGAGGCGGATGCTGTGCTGGTGCGTTTCGCGGAATGAGCTTTTGAGCCTCTCCCCGTGGAGAGAGTTGAGATGAGGGTTCGGCTTCGCACGAACTTCAGGCATGCCTGGAACCCTCATCCGCCCCTTTGGGGCACCTTCTCCCGAAGGGAGAAGGACTTATTGTCCGGAGCATTCGATGAATACATTCAGCTATGTTCGCATCGTCGAAGTCGGCGCACGCGACGGCTTGCAGAATGAAAAGACCTTGCTGCCGACGGAAGTGAAGATCGCGCTGATCGATCGGCTTTCCTCCACCGGTCTAACCACCATCGAGGCGACCAGCTTCGTCAGTCCGAAATGGGTGCCGCAGCTGGCCGATGCGGCCGAGGTATTCCGCGGCATTCGCAAGGTGCCGGGCGTGAGCTATCCAGTTCTGGTGCCAAACCTGCAGGGCTACGAGCGCGCGCGCGACGTCGGCGCCACCGAGATCGCGGTGTTCACCGCCGCGTCCGAAGCCTTCAATCGCAAGAACATCAACGCCTCGATCGACGAATCGATCGAGCGCTTCGTGCCGGTGATGGAGCGTGCACGAGCCGACGGCGTCAAGGTGCGCGGTTATGTGTCCACCGTGCTTGGCTGCCCGTATCAGGGTGAAGTCCCACTCAGTGATGTGGTGCGCGTGGCCAGACGCCTGCACGAACTGGGCTGTTACGAAATCTCGCTCGGCGACACCATCGGCGTCGGCACCCCAACCAAGGCGCGCGCCATGCTGCATGCGGTGGCGCAGGACGTGCCCATCGACGCGCTTGCCGTCCATCTCCACGACACCTATGGGCAGGCGCTGGCCAACATCCTTGCCTGTCTGGACGAGGGCGTGCGGGTGGTCGACAGCGCCGTCTCCGGCACGGGCGGCTGCCCCTACGCCAAGGGCGCCACCGGCAACGTGGCCAGCGAAGACGTGGTCTACATGCTGCAAGGCATGGGCATGGAAACCGGCATCGACCTCGACCTGCTGGTCGCCACCGGCGCCTGGCTGGCGGCCCAGTTGCACAAGGAAACCGCCAGCCGCGTGACGCGTGCTCGCACCGCTATCGCCTGACACTCGCCAGACGCTGGAAGGCATCGCTATCATCGGTACTCCATGGGAGTGAATCGATGATATCCAATTCGGCAAGATGGCGTCTTCGCGCGATGGCGTGCGTGCTGGTGCTCTGCACGTGGCGCGTGGTTGCTGGCCCCGCGGTCGCTCCGCCAGGCGATTGGCTGTTGCTGCCCGACCACGTATGGACGGCCGATGGCGACAACGCCCACGATGGCTGGGCGGTGCTGGTGCACGATGGCAAGATCGCCGCCGTCGGCCCCGCCGACGGCATCCATGCGCCGGCTGACGCGAAGCGCGTGGAACTCCCGGGCGTAACGCTCACGCCCGGCCTGATCGACCTCCATTCGCACTTGTTCCTGCATCCCTACAACGAGACGTTGTGGAACGATCAGGTGCTGACTGAACCGCAGGATTACCGCACGCTCGAAGCCGCCGCACACGCCAAGTCCACCCTGCTCGCCGGTTTCACCACCTTGCGCGATTTGGGGACCGAGGGGGCCGGTTATGCCGATGTTTCGGTAAAACGGGCGATCGACGAAGGGCTGATTCCCGGACCGCGGCTGTTCGTGGCGACGCGCGCCATTGTGGCCACCGCCAGCTACGGACCCGGACCGCACGGCTTTCGACCCGATCTCGATCTGCCCAGCGGCGCACAGGAAGTCAGCGGCGTCGACGCCGCGATGGCAGCGGTGCGTGAACAGGCCGCGCGCGGCGCCGACTGGATCAAGATCTACGGCGACTATCGCGTAGGCCCTGACGGCGACACCATGCCGACCTTCACCCCGGCCGAATTGAAGGCACTGGTCGACACTGCCCATCAGATCGGTCGCCCGGTCGCCGTGCATGCCGCCAGCGATGCGGGCGTCCGCATGGCGGCGGAAGCGGGCGTGGACAGCGTCGAACACGGCTACGGCGCCAGCGAAGCCACCTTCCGGCTGCTGAAGCAGCACGGCATTGCCTACGAACCGACACTGACCGCCGTCGAAGCCACGGCGGAATATTTTCAACACTACGTGCCGGGCAAGAGTGCCCCTACCGACCGCATGCTCGAAGCGAAAAAGGGGTTTCAGACCGCACTGAAAGTCGGCGTCACCATCGGCAACGGCAGTGATGTCGGGGTGTTCGCCCATGGCGAGAACTGGCGCGAACCGGCGGCGATGGTGGCTTACGGCATGACGCCGGCACAGGCACTGCATGCGGCCACCGACGTGGCGGCAAAAATTTTGCGCCAGCCGAAGCATCTCGGTCGCATCGCACCGGGCATGGAGGCCGATATCGCCGGTTTCAGTGGCGATCCCAGCAAGCAGATCGGCGCGCTCCAGCATCCGGTCTTCGTGATGAAGGCCGGCGTCCCCTATCGCACCCCCGGCATAACCCCATGACTGACGTCTTTCATATCCGACCGATCGAGCCGACCGACAATCGGGCGATCGCCGCCATCATCCGCAGCGTGATGCCCGAGTTCGGTGCCGACGGGCCGGGCTTTGCCATTCACGACCTCGAAGTGGACAGCATGCAGCAGGCATATGACCAGCCGCGTTGCAGCTATTTCGTGGTCGAGCGTAACGGCGTGGTCATTGGCGGTGCCGGCGTGGCGCCACTGGAGGGCGGCGAGCCGGACGTGTGCGAACTGCGCAAGATGTATTTTCTGCCTGCAGCCCGCGGCATCGGCGCGGGCCAGGCAATGATGCAGCGCTGCCTCGACGCCGGACGCGCCCACGGCTTCAAACGCTGCTACCTGGAAACGCTGACCGGCATGGATGGGGCGCAAATGCTGTACAAGCGCAGCGGATTCACCGCGCTACGCCACGCGATGGGTGGCACCGGCCATCATGGCTGCGACCGCTACTTCATCCGCGATCTGTGA
>JALYXN010000202.1 GCA_030947085.1 Pseudomonadota bacterium
ACCGATGGCGACAGCACCATCACCGTAACCGTGGACGGCAAGCCGGCGATGGCGGGAATCGATCCCTACAACGAGTTGATCGACAAAGTGTCAGACGACAACCGCCGAGCTGTCACGGTGCAGTAGCGATGTCAGCGCAAGTGCGGCCACGCAGGTGGCCGTTTTGCGCGCATCCATCAATCGGTCTTTTCGGGCGCGTCGGGCCCGGTGGCGTTCGACAGGCCACCTTGGATGACGGTCAGTTCGCGCTGCGGGAACGGAATCGAGATGCCGACCTTGTCGAAGTGATCCTTGATTGCCTTCAGGAAATCGGCCTTGGTCTGCCAGAAATCGTCGGCGGTGGTCCAGCCACGAACCAGCAGATCGACCGAACTCTCGCCCAGTCCGGACGTCCATACGCCCGGCGCCGGATCCTTCAGAATCCGTTCGTCCTCATCGAACAAGCGTTTGATCTCGGCCATCGCGGCGCCGATGTCATCCTTGTAGCCGATGCCAACCTGCAGATCGAAGCGACGCGTGCCGCGGCGGTTGTAGTTGACAATGGCGTCGCTGCCGACCTTGCCGTTGGGCATGATCGCCTCGCGTCCGTCGGGTAGGAACAGGGTCGTATGCATCAGGCTGATGCTGTGTACGGTGCCGTCAATGCCGCCCACGGTGACGAAATCGCCGATACGGAAGGGCCGGAACAGCACCAGCAGCACACCCCAGGCAAGATTGCTGAGGGAGCCCTGCAACGACAATCCGATGGCCAGACCTGCCGCGCCCAGTACCGCAACCAGCGGTGCGGTAGAAATTCCCACGGTCGTCATGGCGACCACGATGATCAGGGCAACCAGACCGCCGTAGATGATCTTGCGCAGGAAGCCGGTCAGGGTGATGTCGACCGACGCACGTTCCAGCGAGCGTTGACTGAAATTAGCGAGCCGCGCCGCCAGCCAGATGCCGACCACCAGAATCAGTAATGCCAGCGACAGGTTCAGGCCCGCGGCAATGACCCGGGTTGCCATATCTGCGCCGATAAATTTGGCCAGGAAATCATGCATGGAAGTATCGACTCGTGCGTAAAAACCGCTCAAGCCTAACAAACCTGCAATGAAGAATCTGGCCACGCCAGCGGCTTGGCCGCTGCTGCGACGTGCGGCGCCAGCTTGAAGGAGACTCAGTAGAGCGTCGTGGAGGCCGAAGCTCATTGCCTGCGGGAGCGTGCGGCGATTTGATCAGAGTCGATGATCCTCGATGCTGCTCACGCGGCCGGCGACGAGGGTCACCACAGTCACATGGTCATCCCGACGATAGCGCCACTGTTCGCCACCCTCGTCGCCGGAAATCACTCGCACGGCGCCGCGGTGTCTGCGTGAAGCGCGCTTGTGCCTTTTGGACAACGGCTTGCCCAGCAGTTCGACCACCCGTTCCTGGCTATCACCAGCGGTCAATACCTGGTTTCCGATTCGCAGCGTGCTGGACGCGTGCGCCGCAGCGCTGATGGCAAGCAAGATAACGATGAGACGAATACGCATGACCGGCTCCCTGGTCTGATGACACTTCAATTCACTGATTCAAGGACAGCTATCAGTGGCGGCGAATCGATGCACAACGGAGCGCGGCACCGGGAGGCGCGAACCGACCGCGGCGCTCGATAACGTCCCGATGTCAGCGAGCATAGTTCAGCCGATGCTCCCATACGCGCGATCAATAGCCGGCACGACGCTACCCATGACGCCGTGCCGGCGTGGCCTGATACCGCTGCAACGCGCTTCCCTCCGCCCGTCCCAGCGCAAAGTAGGCACATACGCCGTGCAGGCGGGCAGCTTGCGCTTCCATCCAGCGTCCATGCCTGACAGGCCCTGCGTCGCGCTCGTCATCCTTCGCTCACGCGCAGCGGGCCGCAGAGGACGCCGCCATCTCTTGGGGAACAATCAGCAAAGTCAGCCGCGCTGTCGGCGTAGCGATCCATGACGTCGAGGACAGGATGCAAAATCATTTATGGCACGCTCAAATGACCTGCGCGGTTCGGAAAAAAAAACCGCATCGATGATCAACCGGCCCAGACCTAGGAGCCTGTCGGGCTTTGGTGGTCGAGGCGAGAATTCGCCTGTGCGAGAACAGATTCCTGACGGTTCGCCGGTCCATAGTGGTTCTATGGACCAAGAATCGGCGGGGATATGGACCGCACA
>JALYXN010000206.1 GCA_030947085.1 Pseudomonadota bacterium
TGGCGCCATCGTTTGCGTCCGCATAGGAGCACACCGGAAAGCAGCAGCGCTATCGAATCGAAAACGTTCAAACATTCCCGCTGCGCACATGGTTCGTGCAGCTGATCACGATGCCGCCGGTGCCGCAAGTTTGGCCCGATCAGTCCGCTACCAGGCCGACTTGGTGCTCGTCGGGGGCGCGCGCGCTGTCTATCGTGGCAGCTCCCTTGCCGATGGATTCAGCCCATGTCCGATGCGCCTGCCGTACTGGTTATCGATGTCCAGCGATCGTTCCTGCACACGCCTTATTGGCGCGAAGATGATGTGCCCGCGTTTCGCGAGAACATGCTGAAGCTGCTCGACGCTGCTGCGGCCCGTGGCTGGCCGATCGTGCATATTCTGCACGAGGATGGCGATCCGCCTTTCACTGCTGCATCGGGCTTGGTGCGGCCGCTGGAGTGGGTACCTGAAGCGCATGATGTGGCTTTCCGCAAACATGTCCACAATGCGTTTACCGACACCGGTCTGGAGTCGTGGCTTCGCGAACGTGGTATCGGCCGGATCATCGTCAGCGGCATCCGCACCGAGCAGTGTTGCGAGACGACCGCACGGGTGGCCTGCGATCTCGGCTTCACGGTCGATTACGTCACCGAGGCGACGCTGACTTTTCCGATGATCCATGCTGGCAGCGGTTGCCGCTACGATGCACATGAGATCAAGCAACGCACGGAACTGGTTCTGGATGGCCGCTTTGCACGTATCCGCACGGTCGATGACGTCCTCGTCGATCACTGAGGTCTGCTTCGTGCTGCCGCCGGGGCTGATCCTGCTGGATCTCGTCGGTGCCGCCGACGCATTCCGCATCGCCGCCTCGATGGGGCTGCCCGTTCGCCTGCGCATGCTAGCCCCGGTAGTTGACGGTGAGGCCGCCTCGACCGCGCTGGGCATAGGCCTGGCCGGCGTTGAGCCGCTGCCGGCACAACTCGGCGATCACGTGCTGCTGGTAGTGTGCGGCGCCGTCGGAAGCGGCGCGGAGGTTTTGTCCTCAGTGGCGGCAAAGGCGCTGGTTGAGTGGCTGCGAGAGCACGGCGGCCATGGTCAGCCGTTGGCTTGCGTATGCTAGGGCGCGCTGATGGCTGCAGCCGCCGGTTTGCTCGATGGGCGGCGCTGCACCACCCACCACAGCCTGCTCGACGATCTGCGTCGACTCGCTCCCGGCGCGGAGGTGCTGGACAGCCGCGTGTTCGTCGAGGATGGCGAGATATGCACCAGTGCAGGTATCACCGCGGGTATCGATCTGGCCTTGCACCTGATCGGCAGGATCGGTTCGCCGCGTCTGGCTGGCGCGGTGGCACGCGAAATGGTGGTCTACATACGGCGCGCTGATGGCGATCCGGCGCTGTCGCCGTGGCTGGAAGGACGAAACCACATGAACAGAGCGATCCACCGTGTGCAGGACGTCATGGCACAGGCACCCGAACAGCCGTGGCCGCTGACGCGGCTGGCCGATATTGCGCATATGAGCGTGCGCAGCCTCACCCGTCGTTTCCGCCACGCCAGCGGTATGTCAATCAACCACTATCACGCCGGGCTCCGGCTGGCATTGGCGCGTCAGGCGCTGGCCACGGGCGACAGCGTGGAGCGAGCGGCCCAACTGTCCGGCATAGGTTCGGCACGTCAACTGCGACGATTGTGGTCGAGCCACGCCAGCGATAGCCCTGCCTCCGTGCGGCCGCGCTGAGGCAAACGTCGCGACGCATTACGTGCGGAAATTACCGAGGAATAACTATCGCAGTAGCATGCTGTCGCAAATGTTCCCGTTCGGGTCTGTCACCCCCGGATGGGAATCGTCCCCCACGGAGAAAGCCCTTGTCCAGCAAGTCGTACAAGCAGATTACGCAGGACCTCAATCAGGCGATTGGAACGCTGCGCGAGGCACAGCCGGGCACACTGGACGGATTTTCGGCAATGTCCAAGGCCGCCATGCAACCCGGAGTGCTGTCAGCGGTCGACAAAGAGCTGATGGCACTGGCCATCGGCGTGGCCACTCATTGCGATGGTTGCATCGGCTTTCATGTGAAGGCGTTGGTACGACAGGGTGCCAGTTACGAGCAATTCAGTGAAACGCTTGCGGTAGCGGTGTACATGGGCGGCGGCCCGTCGCTGATGTATGCGGCCGATGCGATGCGGGCATGGGAGGAATTTGGTGGAAAGACTTGATGGTTGCCGCAGCGGATGTTGGGTGCGGCAACGCAGTGAAGGACGGCGCCATTTTGCGATGGCGCCGTTCTCGTTGCCATCTATCTAAAACGTGATCAGAGCGCCTCGAAGACTCCCGCTGCACCCATGCCTGTACCGATACACATCGTCACCATGCCGTACTTCTGCTTGCGGCGACGCATGCCGTGCACGAGGGTGGCGATGCGCACGGCGCCGGTCGCACCGAGCGGATGGCCCAGGGCAATCGCTCCGCCCAGCGGGTTGACCTTGCTGGGGTCGAGTTTGAGATCACCCATCACGGCCAGCGCCTGCGCGGCGAAGGCTTCGTTGAGTTCGATCCAGTCCAGCTGATCCTGGGTGATACCGGTCTGCTTGAGTGCCTTGGGGATCGCTTCCTTCGGACCGATACCCATCACGTCGGGCTTCACCCCGGCGACGGAGAAACCGACGAAGCGGGCCAGCGGCGTGAGGTTGTAGTCCTTGATGGCTTTTTCGCTGGCCAGCATCACGGCACCAGCGCCGTCGGACATCTGCGACGAATTGCCAGCGGTGACGGTGCCGCCGAACTGGCCGTTGCGGAACACCGTGCGCAGCTTGGCCAGCACTTCCATGGTGGTGCCGGCGCGCGGACCTTCGTCCAGATTGATGCTGCGGCTGTCGGTAATGATCTGGCGACTGCCGAGGTCGGGATAATGGTCGTCCAGCGCGAACGGGCTGATTTCGTCATCGAACTCACCGCCCGCCTGGGCGGCAAGGGCACGGCGGTGACTTTCAACGGCGAAGGCATCCTGCTGCTCGCGAGTGACCTTCCACTGTTTGGCTACGTTCTCGGCGGTGATGCCCATGCCGTAGGCGATGCCGATGTTTTCGTCGGTGAAAATGGCCGGGTTCATGGCGACCTTGTGGCCCATCATCGGCACCATGCTCATGCTCTCGGTACCGCCGGCAAGCATCAGGTCGTCTTCACCCAGGCGGATGCGATCGGCGGCCATCGCTACTGCCTGCAGGCCGGACGAGCAAAAGCGGTTGATGGTGACGCCGGGCACGGTGTCGGGCAGGCCGGCCAGCAGCACGCCGATGCGCGCCACGTTCATGCCTTGCTCGGCCTCGGGCATGGCGCAGCCGATGATGGCGTCACCAATCCGGCGCGGATCGATGCCGGGACACTGCGCCATCACGCTGCGGATCACGTGGGCGAGCATGTCGTCCGGACGGGTATTGCGGAATACGCCGCGCGGCGCTTTGCCAACCGGGGTGCGGGTGGC
>JALYXN010000222.1 GCA_030947085.1 Pseudomonadota bacterium
TCGCCGCGCACAACCGCATGCCAGCCGGCGATTGCCCGCTCCGCGGCGGCAGCATCGTGGAAGCGGGTCGCCAGTTCGCGCGCAAGCGTCAGCTTGGCATCCCGGGGATTGAGCACCCCGCTGGCGATATCCGTCTTCATCTGTGCCAGTTGATCCAAGGTCACCTCGAAACTGAGCAGTTCGAACCAGCGCCACATCAGTTCATCGCCGATCTTCATCGTCTTGGTGACGATATCGATCGCCGGCTCGTTGATACCTATGTAGTTGCCAAGCGACTTGGACATCTTGTTGACGCCGTCCAGGCCTTCCAGCAAAGGCATGGTCAACACGACCTGCGGCCGTTGGCCATGATGTTCCTGCAGCGCTCGACCCATCAGCAGATTGAACTTCTGATCGGTACCGCCGAGCTCGACGTCCGCCTTCAGGGCCACCGAGTCGTAACCCTGCACCAGGGGATACAGGAACTCGTGGATCGCTATCGGCTGCTGCGCGGCATAACGTTTGGTGAAGTCATCGCGCTCCAGCATCCGCGCCACCGTGTGCTGAGCGGCAAGCCTGATCATGTCTGCGGCCGACATCTTGCCGAACCACTCGGAGTTGAAGCGCAATTCCGTGCGCTCCCGATCCAGCACCTTATAGACCTGCTCGGCGTAACTTTCGGCATTGGCCAGCACATCCTCCCGCGTAAGCGCCTTCCGCGTGACGTTCTTGCCGGTCGGGTCGCCGATCATGCCGGTGAAATCACCAATCAGAAAAATGACCTCGTGACCCAAATCCTGAAACTGGCGCATCTTGTTCAGCAGCACGGTATGGCCGATATGCAGGTCGGGCGCGGTCGGATCGAAACCGGCCTTGATCCGCAATGGGGATCCGCTTTTCAAGCGCTCCGCCAAATCCTCCCGCTTGATGATTTCATCGGCGCCGCGCGCCATCGTGGCCAGCGCCTGCTCAAGCTCGCTCATGCAGTCCCCTCGAAAAATGACATGTGGATGGCACCCATCAGATCGACCGATGTGATGCCTTCGTTAAGTGCGTGTTAACGCAAATGTCTTGCAAACCATTGATGCGAAAGGCGTTGACGCCATTTACACATCGCCGCTATGGTACCTGCTGACAGATATTTTGCACCGCAGGACGTTCATAGCATGGCTCAAGACAAGCAAGGGGCGCGGCAAGCGCGCAAGCAGGCGATTTGCCGCAAAGCGCAGCGCCGCCACTCGCACTTCTACGAGCGCTGCTCGCATTGGTCGTTTGATCGTTCGAACGACATTGAACCGATCCACTGGCATCGCGAACGCCTGGTACTTGCTGGCACTGCCCTGCTGGTCACGCTGCTTTCCGGTTTCATCATGCCCGCCTGGGCCAGCGCGATGCGGCCGGCAGCGGTGACCCAGCAACACTCTGTGTTGCCACTGGCCTTGCCCAAGATCGCACCGATGAGTACCCCTGTCGCCACGGTTGACGACTGGCAGGTGGTTCGCGTGGAACCCGGCCAGACCCTCTCGGATATTTTCAGCGCCCGCGGCCTCGGCATGGGTGAGCTGCAGAAAGTCCTGGATGTCGCCGGTGGCAGCACCGCCGCACTGCAAACCATCCATCCGGGTGAAGAGTTTGCTTTTCTGCTCGGCAATGACGGCAGCTTGGAAGGCTTCCGTTTCGATAGTGACAGTGCCACCCGTACCACCGTGCGCCTCGACGCCGACCAACCGACAGTGACTGCGCAGTCTCGCGCCATGGAGCAGCGCGTGCACACCGCCCACGCTGTGATCGAGAACTCGCTGTTTGGTGCCGGCAACAAGGCTGGGCTTGACGAGGGAATGATGGTCAAACTCGCCGACGTCTTCAAATACGACATCGACTTCCTCAAGGACATCCGCAGCGGCGACAGCTTCACCGTGATCTATGACGATATCTACCGCGATGGCGCCTACTACCAATCCGGCGACATCATCGCGGCCGAGTTTCTCAATCACGGTCAGCGTTACACAGCCTACCGCTTCAAGAAATCCGACGGCAGCTATGACTACTACAGTGAGGAAGGTCGGCCGCTGCGCAAATCACTTTTGCGCACGCCCGTCGCATTCAGCCGAATTTCATCGCGTTTCAGCCTGGCCCGCAAGCATCCGATCCTCGGCTACTCACGAGCCCACAAAGGAGTGGATTACGCGGCCCCCACGGGCACTCCGATCCATGCCGCCGGAGACGGCGTCATCGTCTATCGCGGCTGGGAGCGCGGTTTTGGCAACTTCGTGTTGATCAAGCACAGCGCAGAGTATTCCACTGCCTACGGGCACATGTCGCGGTTCGAGTCCGGCGAACGGGTGGGTTCGCACGTACGCCAGGGTCAAGTGATCGGATTTGTCGGCATGACCGGCTTGGCAACTGGCCCCCATCTTCACTATGAAGTAAGGGTCTTCGGCAAGCAGGAAAACCCACTGACCATCACCATGCCCAAGCCACAGCCGTTGCCCACCAAGCTGCTCGCGCGATTCGAGCAACAGGTTCAGCCGATGCTGGCCAGAATCAAGGCGACCGACAGCAGGATCAAATGGGCCCGTCGCGACGCTGCCACGCACCACAACGAATGAGTCGATGACCTCACGCGCGACCGATGGGCTTTATCTCGGCCTGATCTCCGGAACCAGCGCGGACAGCATCGACGCCGCCCTGGTCAGCTTCAGCAGCGATGACGCACCGCAGTTGCTCGCCCGCCACACTCATCCGTGGCCGGCAGAGCTGCGCCAGCGCCTGCTGGGCTTGGCGCAGGGTGAAGTGCCGCTGGAGCTAGATGCATTTGGACGGCTGGACGTCGAAATCGGTCGGCAGTTTGCTGCTGCCGCCATGCAATTGCTCCACGACAGCGGAACGCCAGCGCATGCGGTAAGGGCTATCGGTTCGCATGGCCAGACGCTGCGCCACCGTCCCGGCGGCGCATTCCCCTTCACCATGCAACTGGGCGATCCCAGCGTGATCGCCGAACGTTGCGGCATTGACGTGGTGGCCGATTTCCGGCGCGCTGACGTGGCGGCCGGCGGGCAGGGCGCGCCGCTGGTGCCGGCCTTGCACGCCATGCTGCTGTCCCGGCCGGGCCACACGCGGGTTGTGCTCAACCTGGGCGGTATCGCCAACATCACGGTGTTGCGCGCAGATGGCGGCGTGCTCGGTTTCGACACGGGTCCGGCCAACGGGCTGATGGACGCATGGTGTCTGCGTCATCACGGTGAACCGTTTGACCGCAACGGCGACTTCGCTGCCAGCGGCAAGGTCGACACCGCTCTGCTCGACGCGATGCTGGACGAACCCTATTTCGCGCTGCCGCCGCCAAAGAGCACCGGTCGCGAACATTTTCATCTGCAATGGCTGGCCCGGCACGAACGCGTCACCGCGTTGAGCGCCGCCGCTGTGCAGGCCAGCTTGCTCGAGTTATCCGCTCGAAGCATCACCGACGCGATCGCGCACCATGCACCGGATGCCGAGGAAGTGCTTGCCTGCGGCGGTGGCGTGCACAATGCGGCGTTGATGCTCCGTCTGAGCCAGCTGCTTTCACCACGCAGCCTGACCAGCACCTCGCGCCACGGCATCGACCCGGATTTTCTTGAAGCCACCGCTTTTGCGTGGCTGGCAAGGCAACGGTTGTTGCGGCTGCCGGGCAACCTACCGACAGTGACCGGAGCTTGCGGCCCCCGCGTGCTAGGTGCGGTTTACGCCGCGCCCCAAACGCTTTGACATGCGCGCTCCAGGGCGCGGATGACACGTCCCCGAGGGCCCATCGCCAGGTATTTGCCGATCAAATGGCGAACTCAAAGACAGCGGGTTGAAGCGGCTTTACTAGCCATGAAATCGACGTGCTCAGCGTTGTCCTAGATTTTCCCGCGGACGTGAAAGCGCGACCACAGGTAGAAAAACAGCAGCATGGCCGGCAAGATCGCGAACACGGTGATGATGAAATATTGACCGTAGCCGGTAGCCATGGCGATGCCACCGGCAAAGAAGCCCAAGACCTTTCCCGGCAAGTTGACCATCGAACTGAGCAACGCGTACTGGGTCGCCGTATGCTCGCGGCTGACCAAGGACGACAGAAACGCCACCGTCGGCGGCCCGAGCATGCCCAGCGTGAGGTTCTCCACCGAGATCACCAGCGTCAGTGCCCACAAATTACCGGGATGGCTGAGCAGCAACAGGTACATCAGGTTGCTGCACCCGCACAGCACGATGGTCACGCCCAACGGTCGCCAAGCTCCCCAGCGCGCGACCGCGGCGCCGCCGATGAACACGCCCACGATGCCGATCCAGATCCCGTAGATCTTGGTGATGCTGCCAATTTCAGTCTTGGAAAAACCCATGTCGCGGTAGAACGGGCCCATGATGCCGCCAATGGTGGCCTGTTCGGGGATCTTGAACAGCAGGATAAACAGCAAGGTCAGCCCGGCCAGATACCAGCCATAGCGACGGAAGAAATCCGCGAAGGGGTCGATGACGCCCTCGCGCATCGCGTCACGCCAACGCAGCGGAAGCCGCGCACGCAGCTCGGGCTCGCGGGCGCTGAGCGTGGCCGCGATCGGAATGCCCATGACCAGCGCCATCATCAGATAGATCCAGCTCCAGCCGATGTGATCGGCCAGGATCAAGGCCACGGCGCCGGCCACCAGCAGACCGATGCGGTAACCCAGCGAATAGGTCGCCACCAGCGCCCCCTGCTCCTCGATCGGGGCAATTTCAATGCGGTAGGCATCAATGGCGATGTCCTGGGTGGCGCCGAAAAAAGCCACCACCAGAGTTGCAGCAACGAACAATGCCAGGCGCACCGGAGTCACCCATGCCATCGCCAGCAGACCCACCACCACCGCCAGTTGGGCAAACAGCAGCCAGCCACGGCGGCGACCCAAGTGTGAAAAGATCGGCAAGCGCCAGTGATCCAGCAACGGCGCCCACAAAAACTTCAACGCGTAGGTCATGCCGGCGCTGGCGATCATGGTGATATCGCGCAGCACGATGCCGTTTTGCTTCAGCCAGTAAGCCAGCGTGCCAGCGACCAGCAGAAACGGCAGCCCGGAGGAAAAGCCGAACAGGAACATGGTCCATGCCGCCGGCTGCGCAAACGACTTCCATACCGACGGCCGGGTCGGCTTGGCCGGCGCGGCGGCCGTCGTTCCGACGGCCTGTTCAATCGGCATAGTCGACCGTATACGGCGCATGGTCGGAAAAGCGCTGATCGCGGTAGACCGTGCAGGCGGTCATGCGATCACGCAGGGATGGCGTGCACACTTGGTAGTCGAGTCGCCATCCCACGTTGTTGGCCCTGGCCTGTCCGCGATTGGACCACCACGTGTATTCCACCGCGTCGGGCTTGATCGCGCGGAAGCTGTCGATCCATCCGTGTTGCTGAAACAGCAGGTCAAGCCACGCGCGTTCTTCCGGCAGACAGCCTGAATTCTTCTGATTGGACGACCAGTTCTTGATATCGTTTTTCGTATGCACGATGTTCCAGTCGCCGCAGATGATGTAATCGCGGCCACTGGTCAACCAGCGATCGAAAATCGGCGTGATCCACTCCATCGCCTTGAACTTGAACTGCTGGCGCTCATTGCCGGACGAGCCGGAGGGGAAATACAACGACACCACCGAGAGATTGCCGAAACGTGCCTCGATATAGCGCCCTTCGTTGTCGAACTCGTCCCAGCCCAGTTCGGTCAGCACGTCATCGGGCTCGCGTTTGGCATAGATGGCCACGCCGCAGTAGCCTTTCTTGCTGCTGGCATCGCCATAAAAGCAGTGATGCCCGTCGGGGCGAAACATCATATCGGTCAGTTGATGCTCCTGCGCCTTGGTTTCCTGCAGGCAGATGACGTCCGCGTTCTGCTCGCGCAGCCACTCGAAGACGCCCTTGCTAGCGGCCGAGCGAATGCCATTGGCGTTCAGGCTGATGATGCGCATGGAGTCTCCCACATTCGGTGATGGGGGATCATAACAACCACAGCCCGCTCATTGACCGCGAAGGTATCGATGCCAGAAAAACCCGTCATTCGCGTCATGCCAGCGCACGATTCGCTGCTGCCAGCGCTATTGCAGCTGGGCGTGAGCCCATCGCAACAGGCGTATGTGGGCAAGATCGACAACCTG
>JALYXN010000224.1 GCA_030947085.1 Pseudomonadota bacterium
CTCCAATGCCGGCTGGCTAGGCATGCCCCCGGTTTCGGAGCTGGCGCAAAGCCCCGGGACCGGCGTCGACTATTACATCTGGGGCCTGCAGTTGTCGGGGCTGGGCACGCTGCTTACCGGGATCAACTTTGTCGCCACCATCATCAAGATGCGCGCTCCGGGCATGACCCTGATGAAGATGCCGATGTTCACTTGGACATCGCTGTGCACCAGCGGCCTGATCGTGGTGACGTTCCCGATCCTCACCGCCACGCTGTTGCTGCTGTCGCTGGACCGTTACATCGGAACCCACTTTTTCACCACCGGCTTTGGTGGCAACGTGATGATGTACGTCAACCTGATCTGGGTCTGGGGCCACCCGGAGGTGTACATTTTGATCCTGCCGATGTTCGGCATCTATTCGGAAATCGTGCCCACCTTTTCGGGCAAACGCCTGTTTGGCTACTCCTCCATGGTCTACGCCACCGCGTCGATCATGCTGCTGTCCTACCTGGTGTGGTTGCACCATTTCTTCACCATGGGCTCGGGCGCGGACGTCAACTCGTTCTTTGCGCTCACCACGATGATGATCTCGATCCCCACCGGGGTGAAGATCTTCAACTGGCTGTTCACCATGTTCCACGGGCGCGTGCACTTCACCGTGCCCATGCTGTGGACGATGGGCTTTCTGTTTACCTTCACCATCGGCGGCATGACCGGCGTGATGCTGGCGGTGGCGCCCGCGGATTTCCTGCTGCACAACAGCCTGTTTTTGGTGGCGCATTTCCATAACGTCATCATCGGCGGCGTGGTGTTCGGCGCGTTTGCAGGCATCAATTACTGGTTCCCGAAGGCCTTCGGATTCCGCCTCGACGAGTTCTGGGGCACGCTCAGCTTCTGGTTCTGGCAGATCGGATTCTGGGTGGCGTTCGGCCCGCTGTACGTGCTCGGCCTGATGGGCGTCACCCGGCGCCTGAGCCACTTCACCGATCCCAGCCTGCAGATCTGGTTCATCATCGCCGCGTTCGGTGCGTTCCTGATCCTTCTTGGCATCCTCTCGTTCGTGGTGCAGATCTACGTCAGCGTCCGTCGCCGCGACCAGCTGGCCGTGGGCAACGATCCGTGGGGCGCGCGCACGCTGGAGTGGTCCACCTCCTCACCACCGCCACCGTACAACTTCGCCTTCATCCCGCGCGTCTACGATCGCGACGCCTGGACGGACATGAAAAAACATGGCTACCAGCGTCCGCTGGAGGGCTTCAACGACATCCACATGCCGCGAAATACCGGCGCCGGCATGTTGCTTGCCGCGCTGGGCACGATCTTCGGATTTGCGATGATCTGGTACATCTGGTGGCTGGCGGCAGTGGCGTTCTTCGCGCTGATCGCCTGCGCCATCGCGCACACCTTCAACTATGACCGGGACACCCACATCGCTGCGAAAGACGTGGCTCAATTCGAGCAACACACCGGCAACTGGACGCCGAAGGCACGGGGCGCAAGCGCATGAATACCATCGCCGTGGATACCCACCAGCCCGAACCGCGGGACTTCCTGTGCCGTGAGGAAGGCCATCCGCATAACGGAACCCTGCTGGGGTTCTGGCTGTACCTGATGAGTGACTGCTTCATCTTCGCAGCGCTGTTTGCCTGCGTGGCGGTGTTCGGCACCAGCTACGCCGGCGGGCCCGCCGCCCGCGACGTGTTCGACCTGTCCGGGCTGGCGGTGAACACGGCGCTGCTGCTGGTTTCGTCAGTGACGTTCGGCTTCGCCATGCTGGAAATGGCACGCGAGCGCAAGCGCGCCATGCTGGGCTGGCTGGCGGTTTCCGGCCTGCTGGCAGCGTGCTTCGTGGGGCTGGAGATCCATGAATTTGTGACCATGATCGGCGATGGCGCGGGTCCCGGTCGCAGCGCGTTCCTGTCCTCGTTCTTCACCCTGGTCGGCACCCACGGCCTGCATGTCACGGTGGGTGTGCTTTGGCTGATCGTGCTGATGATTCAGCTGAGCAAGCACGGCCTCACCGAGGCCAACCGGCGACGCCTGATGTGCCTGAGCATGTTCTGGCATTTTCTCGACCTGGTCTGGGTCGGCGTCTTCAGCTACGTCTATCTGGTGGGAGTACTTCGATGAGTCATCCAACCCCCGCGCTTGAGCACGGTGCGCCGCATCATGATCAGCATGATGACGAGCACGCCAATCACGGCAGCCTGCGCGGCTATCTGACTGGCTTCGTGCTGGCCGCCATTCTCAGCATCATCCCGTTCTGGCTGGTGATGGGTCATGCGATCTCCAGTGCCCTGGTGACCACGCTTGTCGTGCTGGCTCTGGCCGCCGTGCAGATCGTGGTGCACGTGATCTACTTCCTGCATCTGGACACCAAGTCCGAGAAAGGCTGGAACATGCTGGCCTTCATCTTCATGATCGTCTTGGTGATCATCGTGTTGGGTGCCTCGGTGTGGGTGATGTACAACGAGAACGCGAACATGATGCCGATGTCGCCGCAATACATGAATCACCACCAAGGCTCATGAACCGCGCCTCGGGTGACGATCCGGCGCAAAGCCGGACGCTGCGTCGCCCACTGGCGCTGGCCGCCGGATTGCTTCTGGCGGCGATGCTTTTTAGCGGTTTCATCCTGCTGGGCAACTGGCAGGTACGGCGGCTGCACTGGAAACTAGCGCTTATCCATGACGTAACTACGCGGGTGAACCTGCCACCGGTGGCCGCGCCCGGCCCGGCGCTGTGGCCGCAGATTGCCAACGGCCAGCAGCAATACCTGCACGTCAGTTTGCATGGCCGGTTTCTCGCCGGCGAGCAGACGCTGGTGCATGGCTCCAGCGCGGAGGGCTATGGCTTCTGGGTGCTGGCCCCGTTGCGAACGGATCGTGGTTTCATCGTGCTGGTCAACCGTGGCTATATTGCGGCGGACTTGCCCGACACGCCAAAGTACACCCAGGTGACGCCGCCGACAGGCGAGGTCACATTGAGTGGACTGCTGCGTTTCTCCGACCCGGGAGGCGGCTTTCTGCGTCCCAACCGGCCGGCTGATGGCCAATGGTATTCACGTGACGTGTCAGCTATCACGTCAGCACGCGGCCTGCCGGCGGATCACGTCGCACCCTATTTCGTGGACGCTGACCTCGCATCCGGCCCGTCCGACAACACCACATGGCCGCATGCCGGGCTTACGGTGATCCATTTCCCCAACAACCATCTGGCCTACCTGATCACCTGGTATCTGCTGGCGCTGATGGTGGCTGCCGCCACGCTTTATGTCGGCCGCGAAGAGTGGCGTTCGAGGCACCCACGGCTGCGTCGATAACTGCAC